>CACWOA010000019.1 GCA_902762395.1 uncultured Ruminococcus sp. | reverse complement strand
GTTTTTAAAAATCATTTTAAAGTAAGAATAACTGCGTAAAAAACAAAAGCAACAGCGGGTCATTGCCCGGAATCCTGTTTTCCGAAAATTTCTTTCCGGGAATCGTTTTCTGAGGAAATGTTTTCCGAGAAACCGATTTCCGGGGAAATGTTTTCCGATGATAAAAAATCCGAGGAAAATGATTCCGAGAACAACATTGGCAGACTGACGCCGAATACCTTCGCAAATGCCTCTACTTCAATGTCAGTGACAAATCGCTGTCCCGACTCGACCCGCTGAACGGCATTTTTATCCATATCATACCCATCAACTGCAGCCGCTGCGCCAATTCCCGCTGGGAAATGCCCTGCTGCTTGCGCAATGCGGCGATGTTTTTGCCGCACACGTTGTTTCTTCCGTCCGAGGACCTGTTGTTGAACATATAAACCCCCCTTAACGTATAATTCTTATTATCATTATAACGGATATCGGGAAATTTATGACATTCACTAAATGTCAATCCTACAACTGATTGGTTTAATATTGAATAAAAATTTTATTATTATCGCAAATATGCCGCATATTCTTCTCACAATAGGGTAATCCATACGTCACCCGCCGCTCATTTCCGCGCCGTGATGCACAGCCAGTCGCTTTGCTCGTGCACGGCAAGAATGCGGAAGCCCGCCGCTTCGATGGCGGTCCTGACCTCTTCCCCTCTCGGACCGATAATGCCCGACGTGATAAAAATGCCGCCCTGCCGGGTCTGCTCATAAGCCGCCGCGCTCATGGCAATGATGACGTCCGCCACAATATTCGCCACCACTACGTCATATCCGCCGCCGATTTCTTCCCGCAGCGCCCGGTCGTCAATCACATTGCCCACCAGCACGCGGTAACGGTCGGGAGAAAGGGCGTTCATCTCTAAATTTTCCATCGCCGTCGCAGGCGCCGCCGGGTCGATATCCACTGCGGTGGCACGCTCCGCGCCGAGAAGCAGCGAGAGAATCGACAAAATACCGCTGCCGCAGCCGAGATCAAGCACCTTGTCCCCCTGCTTGACGTATTTTTCCAGCTCCACCATGCAGAGCTGGGTGGAATGATGGGTACCCGTGCCGAAGAGATGCCCCGGATTCATGCTCAGCACCACACGCCCTTCGCTTTCCTCCGGGGGCAGTTCCTCCCATTCCGGCTTAATGAGTAATTTTTCACCCAAAGTAAACGGTTTGTAATATTTCTTCCAGTTATTCGCCCAATCTTCTTCGTTGATGCCGCTCAGTTCGATGACCAGCCGACCGAATTTCCCTTCGCTGTCGAGCGCTTTCAGCTCCGCGACCGTGCCGCGGATGTGGGAGAGAAGTTCCCGTCCGTCCGCGTCGTCGGTCAGATAGACCGTCACGCAGGTTTCACAGGTCTTGAGCGCTTCAAGAGATTCGTCGATATAATCCCAGTACTGCGTTTCGTTCTCAATAAAGTCGTTAAAATCCGCCGCATCCTGGATCTGTACGCCGTTCAGCCCCACGGCGTACAGCCGCCCGCAAAGCGGTTCGATGCCGTCGGTGGTGGTGTAAATATGGGTTTCTATCCATTGCATTTGTCATTACCGTCCTTAATTGAAAGAATGAGAGAGCAAAATCATTGCTTCATTCGGATTTAAAATATTCCGAATCGTATTATTTCTATCGTAAATTACAATTAACTATAAAAAAGCGCAGAATCCCAGTGACAGGATGCCGATGTAAATCAGCAATATCGGCATACCCTTGAACGCCTGCGGCACACCGGGATTGTCCAGTAAATCCATACCGTTGCGAAGCAGCAGCACCGCGAGCGCCAGTCCCGGTCCCACGCCCAGACCGTAGCCCAGCGCCGCATACCAGTGGGGAATCGTGGAGGAAAGCGCCGAAATCGGCGCGCCGATCACGATGCTGTTAATCATAGCGTGCGGCAGAATGCCGCTCCACACATCATGCGCTTCCGGGCTGAGCTTCAGCAGGAGGCGGTCGCTCCAGAAATACAGCACCGCACAGAGCAGCGAGTGGAGCAGTGCAAAAACCAGGTAGGTGTTGAAATTGCCCACAAACCGCGACAGCATCCACATCGCCATCACGCCGACCGACGAATACACGCCTGTCACCGGCACCAGCCGCCGCAAAAAGGATTTCTCCCGCGACGCGGTGACAATCTCGCTCACGCCCACCGCCTTGCTAAATACGATATTCTGCCCGAACACCGCCATGAGCATATACGACAAAAATTCTCCGAGATACCGCAAAGCCTGTCCCCCTCCGTTAGCCGTTCCCTTGATTGACATACATTTTCATGGACTGCGCCATCATATGACGCAGCCTTCATTTTTGGATATTATAGCATAGCGCCCGGCTTCTTGTCAACGTCCGTCTTTTTGCGGGCAGGAAAATCCATTTTGGAATACACGAATACGCGAATACACAGACAATCCGGCGCATACATCCCCTTTTTGGCAAAAGAGAATGCATACACCGGATCGGATTTTTTACGATTTGTATTTTATGGCTTTTAGAATACTAACTGTTGACCGTCACATAGAAGCGCGTGGATTTGCCGCTATAGGTCACGACAATCTTCTGCTGTCCGACAGTAGTGAACTTGCCGACAGGAGTATAGGTGTAGCCATCGGAGATTTCGGCGGCGGTGTTATCAGCGTAGGTGACTTTTAAGATCATACCCGCTGATTCAAAACTTTCGCCTACCGCGTAGGACAGCTTGGAGGGCTTTTTCCTGATGGCGACAGAAGAAACCGCCTTTTTGACCGTCACATCGAAGCCTGTCGCCTTGCCGCCGCAGGTCACGACAATCTTCTGCTGTCCGGCGGTGGCGAGCGTTCCGGCGGGAGTGTAGCTGAAGCCTTCGGTCACTTCCTCAGTGGTTTCGTCTGTATAGGTCACTCTGAGCTTCATGCCGACGGGGTCAAACTTCTCACCCATGAAGTAAACCTGCTTGTTCGGCTT
Organism: uncultured Ruminococcus sp.; assembly: GCA_902762395.1. GTDB lineage: Bacteria > Bacillota > Clostridia > Oscillospirales > Acutalibacteraceae > RUG762. The sequence goes on along the minus strand of CACWOA010000019.1, from coordinate 10,860 downwards.
TGTCCGGAGGGCGACCGACTTTACTTCCCTGTTGACAGTGACATAGAACCCGGTGGAATGTCCCTTGTAGGACACTGTCACCTTTTGCTGTCCCAGCCGGGTAAAGCGCACCGGAGAACAGGTGAAGCCGCTCTTGATATAGCTCACATAACCGTCGCTGTAGGTGGCTTTCAGCACCATGCCGGATGTGTTCAGCCTGGCGTCGGAATTGAGATAATAATCGGTCTTTTGGGGAAGGGACTTGATTGTCAGCGATGTGAGGGTGGTGACGTTGTAATCCCATTCGCAGATAAACCCGAAGTGATCCAGACCGAACCACGGTTCGGTGCCATAGGTGCCGCCCGGTTCAAGGTCGTTCCACTGGTACGAATCGTCGCCGCCGGTGTTGGGATTGTCATAGGTGTACATCATCAGACAGGTTTCATGGCTGTGATCCGGCTGACCGGGTCCCCAGTTGGCGAAAGAAAAATCCTCGCCTGTGACCCATGCCATACGCCCGTTGACTTTTTGGGCACCCATCCAATAATTGACGCCGCCGTGGATGGAGAGAAGGTCTTCGATGAGGGTTTCTTCCTCCTGATTGGTGATCGTCACCAGGTGACCGCCGATCGACTCGCAGTAGGCTTTGGCATCTTCCCAGCGCAACCCCTGGTTGAACACCTGGTAATAGTGTCCGCCCATTTCGATGCGTTCATCCGCGCCGTAACCGGGATCGACATTGCCCAGTGCGGAGACCTTGACGGGATGCAGCGCCGCCGCAGTCAGTGCCACGGCAAACGCACCTGTCAGAACGGCGGCATAAAGACCAATATGCCGCCAGACGGAATAAAATTGTTTCATGGTAAATCGCGCTCCTTTAGATGATTGATTTATACTCAATAACGATGTAGCGTGCCGCCTCGGACTTCACAAAAGCCATATAGGAAAGTTTTTGCTCGTTCTCGGCTGGCAGATGATGCCGTTATTGAGTATAACTGTTGACTGTCACATAAAATCCCGTGGATTTGCCGCCGTAGCTGACGACGATCTTCTGCTGTCCGGCGGTTGTCAGCTTGCCTGTCGGGGTGTAGCCGTAGCCGGAAGTGACTTCTGCGGTGGTGTTGTCCGAATAGGTCACTTTTAAAACCATCCCGGCAGATTCAAAATATTCTCCGGCCATGTAGGTCTGCTTGGTGGGTTTGGTTTTGATGACCACGGAGGACACCGCCTTGTTCACAGTGACATAGAAGCCTGTCGTCTTGCCCGCGTAGTTCACCACCATCTTCTGCTGTCCCGGCGCGGTGAATTTGCCGACAGGGGTGCAGGAGAAGCCGCTCGATACAATCGCGGTGGAGCTGTCGCTGTAGGTGATTTTGAGCGTCATGCCTGTGGGATCAAACGTCTCGCCGACCGTGTAATCCCGCTTGGCGGGCAGGGTCTTGACCGCCATGGATGAAACCGTCTTGCCCTTGGGATTGACGGTGACATAGAAGCCCGTGGATTTACCGCCGTAGCTGACGACAATCTTCTGGTTGCCGAGGGAATCCATGGCGCCGGTCGGGGTGTAGGTATAGCCCTTGGTAATCACGTCTTTGAAGCCGTCGGTGTAGGTGACGTTGAGCGTCATGCCCGCGGGATTGAAGGTTTCCCCGACCGTGTAGACCTTTTTGGCGGGCAGCGCCTTGACGGTCATAGCGGACACCGTTTTGCCGAAATTGACCACCAGCCGACGGGCATTCATGATCGCTTCATTGCCTGTGGTGTAGAAGCCGCTCGCCATGAGGAAATCCCACTGTGCCTGCGTGCCGGTGTAATTGACGGTATCCAGCGCCTTGCAGCCGCTGAACGCGTAGACCTTGATTTCCCTGATATTTTTGGTAAATCTGACCGTTGTCAGGTTAGTGCAACCATAAAACGCGAAAGTGTCGATTTTGGTCACCGAATCGGGAAAATAGACGGTATTGAGATTGGTTGCGCCGTAAAACGCATAGGAGCCAACGGTTTTCACGCCGGTCGACACCAGCAGGGAAGTATAGGTCTTGGTGCGGGGATAGAGCAGCAGTTCGGTGTAATCCTTGTTGTAAAGGATACCGTCTCTGGCGGAATATTTGGTATTGTCGGACGCGACCCACATCGGGCAGATGAAGGCGTAAGAACCGACGTAGGTAGTGGCTTTGGGAATGGTCACGCCGGTTGTCTTATTGCAGCCGTAAAACGCGCCGTAGCTGATGGTTGTCAGCGTATCGGGCAGGGATATAGCGGTCGCGGCGGAGCAGTTGAAGAAAGCACAGTTGCCTATTGTTTTGACCGCCGTATGGGAGAGGTCGATCTTGGTGAGCGCTTTGCATCCGTAAAATGCCCGATTGGGCAGTAATGTGAGAGAGGAAGCGAAACTCACCGTCGTGAGCGCGGTGCAGCCTTCAAACGCGCTGGCGCCGAGGGTGGTCATTTGGGAGGAACCGTACAGAGTTTTCATCGCGGTACATCCGTAAAACGCCCTGTTTCCCACTTTTGGGGTCAGCACGATGGATGTCAGGGCGGTGCAGTCCTCAAACGCGCTGTTGCCGATCGCCGTGTTCCGTCCGCTGGTCGTGACTCTGGCGAGTTTGGCGCAGTTCATAAACGCCTTGTCGGAAATCTTCTCCTGATCGGACAGCGTGATCCACGTCAGACCGGAGCCCATAAACGCGCCTTCGCCGTAGCTGATGACACGCTCGTCATTATAGAGATAAATGTCGTCGATGCTTTCGCAGCCCGCAAAGGCATAGGCGCCGATATCGGTCACGCTGTCGAAGTACACCCTTTGCAGCTTTTTGCAGTTGTAGAAAGTGTAATCCTCTATCTTGGTCTGTACGTTGGAAAGCTCAATCGTCCCCGGCAGGCTTTCGCAGCCGTAAAACGCGCTTTCTTTGACGTTAATTTTTTCAGGCATCGTGAATGTGTTGAGAGCGGCGCAGTTTTTAAAGGCGCTCTCCCGGATCATCAGCGTGTCTGTTGTTCTGACCGTGACGGTCTTCAGACCCATGCAGTTCAGAAAGGCCTCCGCGCCGATGGTGGTCACGTTGGCGGGAATCGTGATACCGGTCAGAGAGGTGCAGTTCCGGAACGTATCCGCCGCGATCAGCCTGATGCCGGAGGGCAGGAACACGGTTTTGAGAGAGGAGCAGCCGTCAAACGCGTTCCTGCCGATGCTTGTCACGTTGGAGGGAATGGTAACGGTCTTGAGAGAAGTACATCCCGCCACCAGATAGGTGCTGACAGAGGTATTCGCGGCGGGAATGACGAGATTGCGGAGCGCGGTGCAGCCTTCAAAGGCGCTTTCGCCCAGCGTCGCGTTGGGAAGCGCAACCGAGGTGAGTCCCGTTTTGGCAAAGGCGAATCCCCCGATGGTCGTGACCGTCGAGGAAATATCGATCGAGGTCAGAGACGGACAGTTGTAAAACATACTCTCGGGAATGACGGTGGCGCTCCGGGACAGCCTCACCTTTTTCAGGTTGGGACAGTTGGCGAAAATGCCGGTGTTTTTCGCTGTCAGCTGCACGTTGTCGGACAGAGTGGCGCTTGTCAGCGAGGTTTTCGCAAAGGCGGAGCTGCCGATGTATGTCATGCCATCGGGAATCCGGATGCTTGTCAGAGCGGTGCAGCCCTCAAACGCGCTGATGCCGATGCCCGTCGTGCCGGCGTTCAGCTTCACGCTTGTCAGTGCGGTACAGTTTTTAAACATTTCTTCCGGCAGCTTCGTCAGGTTTTTGGAAACCGATATGCTGGGCAGCGCTTCGCAGCCCGAAAAAGCGCCTTTTCCGACAGAGGTGACGGAATCGGGCAGATTGACGCTGTACATATAAGAACAGTCCCTGAACGCATACGCGCCGACGGTTTTCATATTCGTAGACAGGCTGACCGTCCGCAGGTTGGTGTTGCCCTCAAAGGCTTCTTCCTGAATCGAGGTCGCGCCGCTGTTGATGCTCACAACCGAAGCGGCGGGTGCCGCTACCACCGACGCCCAGTTGCGGTACAGCACGCCCTTTTCATCCTTGAAACGGGTGCAGGAAGCGGTGTCGAATTTGGTCAGCTTGGGGCAATAGGCAAACGCGCCGTTGCCGATGGTGGTGAGCTGCACCGACAGCTTCACACTTGTCAGATTGCTGCATTCGTAAAACGCGTGATCTCCGATGGTGATGAGAGAGGAGGGGAACTCCACGCTTGTCAGTCCGGTGCAGCCGCGAAAGACATAGGGGTCGATTTCCGTCAATGTGGTCGGAAACGTCACGCCGGTGATCTTGGTGTTGCTGTGAAACGCGCCCGTATGGATGCGCTTCACCTCCGAGGGAATGGTGACATGACCGCCCGACCCGGTGTATTCGGTCAGAAGACCGTCGTCGCTTACAGTAAAATCGCCCGCAGCGCTCACACGCCGGAAGTCCACACCCGACAGCGGCGCGACGACGAGCAGCTGTAGCATGACGGCAACCAGCGCCGTCCATCGTTTTTGCATTTTGCTACATATGCAGAGTTACCTCACTTTCAAAAATTTTTCTCATGCGGAAAGACTCCGTTCCAATGACATTATACCAATTGGTTCCCCTGTTGTCAATGCATTTTGCTTGTCAATAAAATAACAAAGCAGGCGCACACAGCCCCTTTCAGAAGGGAACTGCGTGCGCCTGTCGGTTCACGAACAGATGTTTTTTTATGAGGCAATCAGCCGTTGACCGTCACCTTGAAACCCGTGCCTTTGGTCACGCCGTTTTCCTTGTAGGCAATCGCGATAGTCTGCTGTCCTGCCGTATTCATCGCGCCTGTCGGGGTGTAGGTGTAGCCGGAGGTGATTTCTTTGGTGGAGCCGTCCGCATAAGTCACCTTGACAATCATGCCTGCGGGGTCGAATTTTTCGCCCACGGTGTAGGTCATTTTCGACGGGAGTTTTTTGATGGAGATACTTTTTGGCGGAATTTTGAATTGAACTGTCTTATTTTCCAACCCTGAATCGCTGTTAGTCACCAACGCGTTCCACTCCGCCTGCGTGCCGATAAAGGTGACGTCATTCAGATTTGGATCATACCAGAACGCGCGTAAACCTATACTCCTGACAGAATTAGCTAACGTCAAATTCGTAAGACTCTTGCAAAGACTAAAAGCATCCTCTCCTATACTCGTAACAGAACCGGGTATTGTCACACTGGGAAGACTGGTACAGGAATAAAAGGCGGTATCCTCTATACGATTGACAGAATCCGGAATCAGTACATTGGTCAAACCCTTACAGGAAAAGAATGTGGCCTCTTCTATGGTTGTAACGGAGCTTGGTATCGTCACACCCGTAATACTTGAACAGTAAGCAAACGCGCCAGCCTCCATGCTTCTGACGGAACCGGGGATGCTGTAGGCTCCTTTTTTTCCGCACGGACAACAGAGCAGTTTTGTCTGATTCTGATTAAAAAGCACCCCGTCTTTGCTTGAAAGAGACGTGTGACCGCTCTCAACATAAATATGTGTCATGCTTTCGCATTCACTGACAACGCTGTTATCTACGCTGCTGACAGAACGCGGAATCGTCAGACTTGGCAGCTTGATGCACTGTGCAAACGCTTTGTCCCCGATCTCCGTAACGCCGTTTGCCAGAGTCACGCTGGTCAGGTTGGCACAACTGTGAAAAGCGGATGGTTCCACGATTGTGACAGAACCGGGAATGGTCACCCCCGTCAGACCGTCACAATCATAGAACGCGTTTTCCCCTATGCTTTTTACGGAAGCGGAGATGCTGTAAACGCCTTCCTTCGCGCACGGATAGCGGAGCAGCCGGGTTTGGGCTTTATTAAAAAGCACCCCGTCCTTATCGGAGAAAAACGCATTGTCCGACGCCACATGAATACCCATAAGTCCATAGCAGCGCCAAAAGGCGTTCTCGTCGATGCTTTTGACAGAGCCGGGGATGGTCACGCTTTTCAGATAAGAACATTCACTGAAAACCATCTTGCCGATATCGGTGACAGAGGGAGGAATGGTCACCTTCTCCAGACTGTAGCAATTGGCAAGGATACCGTCTCCTATATGTGTCAGACCGTCGGGAAAGGTGAAGCTTTTCATATCGCCGCATCCGGAAAACGCATAATCTCCGATAGAAGTGACGGAAGGAGGCAACGATATCTTTTTCAGATGATAGCAGTCTTCAAACGCGCCATACCCGATGCTTGTGACGGAATCAGGAACCGTTACGCTTAGCGAAACGATTTGTTACCGGAACGCATACTTCCCGATTTCTGTCACCCCGTCGGGGATCACCACATTGCCCCCGCTGCCGTTGTATTTGGTCAGCACGCCGTTTTCGATGGTGAAATCGCCGCTTGCCGCCTGTGCGACGATACTGCCCGCGCCGCTCGGCAGGAACATCACCAGCATCGCCAGTATCAGCACCAGTGACAGCGCTTTTTTCTTCATTTGTTTCATGTTGTTAAACCTCCCTTTCGGATTTCGCGTTATATATAGAATTATACTACTTTGCGCATCATATTGTCAACACATCTTGTGGAAAATAGAATTTTTTTATATCTCAAAAGTCGTCATTTCCATGATTGAAAATCACAAAAACAGGCGTATGCCTGTTTCCCTTTGTTTTCCACTTTTACCACTCAAAAAGTGAATAACTGTCTGCGGATTGTCCAATATTTCAATCGTAAACCTACAGAGGAAATGAAAGAAGGGTCTTTTTTGAACAATCAATCATCCAACAGTGCAAAATCGGTACCGTATCTTACCGCCGCCGCCATTCCCCGGCAATACCCGTGGCTGAGCGAGGAGCAGTCCTGTGACGTATGCGTGATAGGCGGCGGCGTGACGGGCGCTTTGTGCGCCCTGACACTCGCGGAGACAGGGCGAAGCGTCACCCTTATCACGTCCCATGAAATCGGCTTCGGGGACACCTCCGCGTTATCCACCGCCGTGGAAGCCGACCGCGGCACGACCCTCACCGAATTGACCCGCACGATGTCCATTGACGCGGCTGTTAAGCTGTACGACATGGGACTGGCGGCACTCGATGAACTGGAAAATCTCTGCCGCTCCCTTGACAAGGCTTCGGGAGCCGCGTTTTCCACCGGATTCGCACGGCGAGACTGCCTTATTTTCACCGACGACCCCACGGAATCGGAGCTTCTCAACCGCGAATTTCTCGCCCGCAAGCACAATCGCTTCGATTGTTCCTTCATCAGCCGCGAACAGGCGCGGGACTCCTTTTCCTTCGACCTGTGCGGCGGCATCCTCGGCAAGGCGTGCGGCGCGACGCTTAACCCCTACCATCTGACACACCTCTGCCTGATGCGGGCGGCGGAATTAGGGGTGAATATCTTCGAGCACACCGCAGCCACCGACATCCAGCCGCCGCCCCACAGCGAAGGCAGCGTGATGGTGACCACCTCCACCCGCCGCATCATCTATGCGGGCAAGCTGGTCATTGCCACCGGCAGCGAGGGTCTCCGGGGGATCCTCTCCCGTAAACACCGACGCGGCGCCGCGCTGGCGATTTCTCATCCCATTACCGACGAAACGCCCGGCGGCTGGCCGGGGCAATGCATCATCCGCACCTTCGGCGCGCCCAAGCAAATCTATTCCTTCACCCCCGACGGCAGAATCTCCGCCGAATGCGCGGACAGACGGACTTTTGCCGACGGCATGGGCACTGCCCTGCGCCGCCTTACCCGTCGCTTCGGGCAAGGAACCGGGCAATCTGCCGGGCAAAGCGCGGTACTCACTCATCTGGAAGAATCCATCGGCTTCCTCTTCCCCGCCATTGGTTCCGTCAAAACGGACTACGCCTTTGAAAGAGAATATGTCACCGCTCCTGACGGTCTGCCCCTCATCGGCACGCACCGAGATTACAACAACTGCATTTTTGCCCTGACAGGCGGACGCGGCGCATTGATCGAAGCGCAGTGGGCGGCACAGACCGCCGCCGACATCTGCGAGGAACTGTTTCCTGAGGATATGGCGGTTTTCAGCCCTATGCGGGAGAGTATCATGTGATTCTTCCCATTTCAAACAATCATGACTGCATTTCATTAAAGGTTGACATCCTTCTTTTTCTGTGATAATATGAAATGAAATATAATTTTTCTATGAAAATAAGGTGATGATTGGTTGAAATTCCGCTTAAAAATCATACTTTCCACATTCTTTGCCTCTCTGTTTGTGCTATGTCCATGCGCCCTGGTTTACGGTGAAGGCGCAGAGCAGACCATTAACGCTTCTTTTGAAGCGGCATCTGCCGCCGATCAGACAGAAGCATCCGTTGCTTCTCACCCTGCTACCCAGGTAAAATTAACGGTCAAGGCTTCGGATTCCTCCCTGAATTGCAAAAAAGTGGTCGATAACAAGGAACGAACCAAATTAAATATGCAAAAAAAGACCACCTTCACAGTGAAGGCGGACCGGGAATTTGAGAACCTGTATCTTAAATTTGAAAAAAACTGCGATTGGGTCATCAAACTGCCTGACGGACAAAAGATCACCCCCGACGCGGAGGATTACATTCACAAGTACCTTCCTCTGGGGAAAAAAGTGACCTCGTTCAAGCTGACAATGCCCAAATACAGCGGTCTGACCGATATCTGCGCTTTTACCGACGGACAGCTGCCGGATTGGGTGCAGCTCTGGCAGCCTCCCTGTGAAAGAGCCGATCTGATGGTCATGCCCACACATGCCGATGACGAATATCTCTGGTTTGGCGGCGCCATTCCGTATTACGCCGGGGAACTTGGCTATGATGTACAAGTCGTTTATCTTACCAATCACAATAATGCCACGATACGAAATCATGAACGTCTTAACAGTCTGTGGACTGTCGGCGTAAGGCATTACCCCATTGTTTCCCCGTTTATGGATGTAAATGAATCCAGATACAGCGCCGAAGATGCTGCCAAAGAATTCGGCGGGTATAAAAAGGTCATGGCGTTTCAGGTGGAGATGCTCAGACGCTTTAAACCCCGCGTGATACTGGCGCATGACATCAATGGAGAATACGGTCACGGCGCACACAAGCTGAACGCTGAAACCATTCTGGAAGCGCTCAAGCTGAGTGACAATCCGAAGTCCTATCCCGACAGCGCCAAAAAATACGGCACCTGCAAGATACAAAAATGTTACCTTCACCTGTGGAAAGAGAACAAAATCGTAGTCAGCTGGAGCGATAAGAAATTGAGCCGTTTCGGCGGAAAAACATCTCTTGAAATGGCAGCCGAGGGATTTAAGTGCGACGCAAGTCAGATTATCTCCTACAAAGTGGAGGAAGGAGGGCGATTTGACTGCCGCAAATTCGGTCTGGCCTATACGACGGTAGGCAACGACACCCCCGGCATCAACGACTTTTTTGAAAATGTTGACTGGTCCGACAAAAAACCGGGGACAACCGAGATAATCGAGCCAACCGAAACCACCGCTGCAGATCCCGAAATCGAAGCGCCGGTTTCTCCCTCCCATCGCGTTTCCTCATCGGACCATGAGGAGAATGGCAAACAGCAGCATTCCGACAACAGCCATGTCAAACTCATACTGTTCCGCCTGATACCGCTGTGGATTGTTCTGTTTTTCATACTTGTGCTTTCCGTGATTTTACTCATCCTTCAACGCAAGCATAAGAAATCCATCCGATAATGGCAATTGATTTCCTTTCTTTTGTGTATCATATGTCGGGCTGCATGACATTTCCTTGCGATGCAGCCCGACTAAAAAAAGCGCATGGAGAACGCAACACATTCCCCATGCGCTTTCTGTTTTATTCGGCAGCATCTGCTTTTTCATCCGATGCCGCTTCTTCCACTTTCACTTCTTCGACTGCCGTTTCCCGACTGTCCGCCGCTTCCTGAGAAGGTTCCTTCTCCCGGGCTGGCTGTTCGGATTTCGACCGTTTCCTCTTACCCGTCACAACAAGGACAACCGCAAGCAAGGCGGCACCAAGCGCCCCGCCTATCGCGTAAAGAAGAGGCTGCCTGTTTCTGCCGCCGCTGACCGCGTCGGTCGCGGAAACCCTCGGCTTCTCCTGCAAGGCTGACTGCCACAGGAGTACATACCTTCCCCTCTCACGCAGCGCAAAGGTCAGTCCTTCCTCATCCGTCTCTGTTTCTTCCACGGTACCATCCTCTTTCACCCAAAACAGCCTGTAGTCGGAGTAGATTTCTCCTTCTTCCGCAGCGGGATAAGAAAGAAAAACAGGGATATCGTCTGTCAACGGTTCCGTGAGAATCTCGTCGCTGTCATCCATCAGATAAATGTCATACAGCAGCCTGTTTTTCGACGCGGGGTCAAAAGACTTGTCAAAACGCTCCATCGCCGCCAACACATCGGCTGTTTGCTCTTCCGACAGCGGTTCAATCACCGATCTGATGATTTTCACATTTCCCTGTTCGTCGGTAACGGCTCTTTCAGCGTTTCTCTCGGTCTGCACCAAAGAGGCGGGGGAATCCGTCGTACCGTCCGACGGCTTTACCTGCGCATACAGACGCAGCATATTGCCGTATAAAAGCCCGTTATTACCGCTCAGAAAGTCAGAAATAATGTAGTCATACACATTTCCGCCCGGCGAAAATGATTTTCCCTTGCCCTTTCGATGGGTATTCCATGTGAGCGTATATCCCGCTGGAGCCGTATACAGGTCAGACGGAATCAGAACCTTTTCGCCGGATATCGCCTCGGCTTTTCCGAAGGAAACATATTTCCATGTGTAACGAAGCGGATAGTCTTGGCACTGTTCAAAAATAATCTGAACAATCTGACTTGTCTTTTTCGGCTCTAACTTCGTTGTCAAAGCTTGGAATACACCAAGTATTCCTGCGCTTCTCCGCCTTGTCATAGCCGAAAAATCCTGCGTCATCTTTGTCCATCTTATTTCCT
>CACWOA010000018.1:23004-41114 GCA_902762395.1 uncultured Ruminococcus sp. | reverse complement strand
GTTGTCCGCGTTATCCGTGTTGTCCGCTGTTCTGACAACAGTAGTATTCTCCCCCTTATGCCAAAAAATACAGAGAACATGGTAAAATAACCGACGACGCGGCAGAACAGGGGATCGAGCTTCCTCATGATCAGGGTATCGCTTTGATTGCCCTCCGATTTAAAAAATGAAATTCCCTGCACATTCGCGATTTCCTCTTGCAATGCGTATCATTTCGCACTATAATGATAATAATGAACCCTATCACCAATCGACCAAGGAGATGGATGGACATGGCAACGGATTTCGGATTTCTTCCTTCCCGGCAGACCGACGCGTTTTTCATCAGCTACAGCACGACCGACGCGAGCCGGATTGCCCCCATTGTAAGGGATATGAACAGCCGCGGGGTGCCGCTGTGATACGACTACGGGCTGGAATACGGCAGAGAATGGGAAAAACAGATCACAGAACATATTGCCGCCTGTCGGGGCGTCATCCTGTTTATGACAAAGCAACTGCTGCAAAAAAAGGGGCTTTCCTATGTCAGGATGGAATATGACATCGCGCGCAAGGATTACGACAAGACGGTCTATGTCGCGTTACTCGACGACATCGGCAGCCGCGACGTCATCCCGGAGCATAAAATGTGGTGGCGTGAAATCAGTTATCTCCACTGCATTACTAACCCGACGGCGCAAACCATCATGACCGCCATCGGTTACACAGCCGCCGACACGCCGTCCTCTCATGACAGTATGACAGCGAAGGAATACAACCGCAAGGGCGACGATTATTATTATGGCAGAAACGGCGTGCCGCAGGACTACGCGCAGGCGGTCAGGTACTACCGTCTCGCCGCCGATCAGGGGAGTGCGAAGGCGCAGTGCAATCTGGGATTTTGCTATGCCAACGGGCAGGGCGTGCCGCAAAACCGGGAAGAAGCCATCCGGCTTTACCGGCTGTCCGCCGCACAGGGAAACGAAACCGCTAAATACAACCTCCGGCGACTCGGCGTGGAATGAACCCGCCCTACATAAAAACGGAAGCGCGTGCTTCTCTCCTTTGCCGCGTCAAAGGAGGATGCACGCGCATTTTTCTTTATACCTATATACAAATCGACATTTCCGCAACAACTTCCCACTTCACACTTCACATTTCACACTTCACATTTCACACTTCACATTTCACACTTCCCACTTCACACTTCACACTTCACACTTCACACTTCACACTTCACACTTCACACTTCACATTTCACACTTCACATTTCACACTTCACGCTTCTTCGCCCCGGGGCGCAGAAGCAGCAGCGCGACCAACATCACCGCCGCCGTTGCCGCCAGACTGATGGGGTACACGGTCATGATGTTGCCAAAGGTGGGATTATGGGGAAACACGACCCAGATCCATGTGATTCTTGTGCCGCAGATGCTCAGCATGGTGAGCAGCGCGGGGGTGACGGAGATGCCGAAGCCCCGCATATAGCCCGATATCACTTCATACGACAGGGTGAAAATATACGCCGAGAAAATGACCACCAGCCGGATATAGCCGATCTCGATGACCTGCGGGTCGGCGTTGAAAACGGAGAGAATGCGCCGTCCGAACAGCAGGATCAGCGCCACCGTGACGGCGAGCGCGGCGGTTCCCTCGATCATGCACAGTCCCATCGCCTTCTTGCAGCGGCGAATCCTGCCCGCGCCGGAATTCTGCCCCACAAAGGTGGTACACGCCTGACTGAAGCTGTTGAGGACATAGTAGGCGAAAATTTCCACGTTAAACGCCGCGCTCGACGCCGCCATGACGGTCGTGCCGAGGCTGTTGATGGCGGTCTGGATAATGATATTGGCAAAGGCGAACACCGCCGACTGCAGCCCCGCCGGAATGCCAATGCGCAGGATTCTGCCGAGAATGCGTCCGTCGGGGCGCAGTTTGCGCCATTGCAGTCTGGCGGGACCGTCCGCCCGCAGCAGAAACACCATGAGAATGACCGAGCTGACCATATTGGAAAGCACCGTGGCCGCCGCCACGCCGTCCACCGTCCGATGCAGCCCCACCACAAACAGGAGATTGAGCAGCACATTAAGAATGCCCGAGAGAAAGAGCGCAATCAGCGGAATCTTCGGCTGACCCAGCCCGCGAAATACGGCGGATTCAAAATTGTAAAGCAATATCACGGGAAGCCCCGTCATATACACCCGAAAATACAGCAGCGCCAGCGGCAGCACTTCGTCGGGGACTTTCTGGGTGGACAGAATCGCTTCCGCCCCCAGTTCCCCGAGCACCGCGATCACCACGCCGATCAGCACGGCGAACGTCACCGAGGTATGCACCACCTTCTCAATGCTCGCGCTGTCCCGCCGTCCCACCGCATGGGCAATGATGACGTTGGAACCGAGTGAAATGCCGATGAAAAGATTGAGAATCAAGCCGATGACAGGGGTATTCGCGCCGACCGCCGCCATCGCCAGCGCCCCCTTCTCCCCGGTGAAACGTCCCACAACCGCAATGTCCGCCGCGTTAAAAAGCTGCTGCAAAATTCCCGTTACCGCCAAAGGAAGGGCAAACCGCAGGATCTTATCCCACAGACTGCCCTCCAGCATATTGATTTCCTTTTGACTGCCAACCATCCGCGTCATGCCTCCATTTCGTCATGCATTGATTATAACCCTTTTGCCCGTAAAATACAACTGTTTTTTTGGGCGCTTCGCATTTGTTCAATGCGTGGGACGTTGGCATTCGCGTTTTTATAGTGAGAGCCTCAGTTTCCCGTACTCTTATAAAACCGCAGGCTGAACCGCCAGAAGGAGTAAGCGAGAAGGTACAGCATAACGCCGACAACAGGCGAAATGTACATCAGCCATTCCGGATAAGCCGCCATATCCGCCTTGCGCAGAAAGAACTGCGCCGGGAAGTAATTGACAAACGCAAACGGCACCACAAAAATCAGAACGGACTGAATGACCCGGTTGTAAATACTCAGCGGATAGATGGCAAATTTACGCATATTCCAGTAGAAGATTTCCTTCAGGCTGCCCGTTTCCACCACATAAAAACTGATGGACGAAAAGAAAAGGAATATCGCCCCCTGTATCAGTACGCCGCTGATAACGGCAATGATATAATACACCGCCATTGCCGGATTCCATTGAATTCCCACGCGGCTGGCGGAAATCACAAACAGGACGATGCCGAGCGTGCCGTGTCCCAAAGCCGCCAGCCAGTCCGCTCCGCAAAGCACAAGCTGGGTCAGCAATCCCCTTGGACGCAGCATCACACGGTCGAAGTCTCCGTGCTTGATCCAGTCGGAAAAATCCCTCAGCGCCATAAAGAACACAATGAATATACCGTAGGTGATGAAAATCAGGCTGAAAAGAAACAACAGTTCGTCGATGTTCCAGTCGTTGATGGTGTCAAATTTCAGCAGAGCAAGGTACATGGCGATAATGCCGCCCGCTTCACGCAGAAACACGGCAAACGTCGTCACGATCGCGTCCAGTTTGTATTGAAAGCGGCTTTTCAGTCCCGACTTTGCGTAGGCAAAGAAAAGTGACAGAATATCTCTCATTGCTTACCCTCCCTGTACTACCAATTTCTTTAATCCGCTGCGCCAGAAATATTCTCCCACTGCCCCGAGGACAATGATCCAGCATATCTGTCGCGCGAAGTGAAAGGCGATTTCAATACCTGCCAGTTCACCGAGATAAAGCTGAACAGGCGTAAAGTAGATGGCGTCAAACGGCGTCCATCGAATGACGTTTCTCAGCCAGTCCGGCATGAACCACATCGGAATATACGCGCCGGCGAGAATATTGACCAGCACATTTTTTATGGTAATCAATCCCCATACGCTGAACAGCGTGAACGACCAGCTCTGCACAATAAAACTGATTTCCCACAGGACGATATAGCCGAGAATGACGCTGACAAGGCAGAGCAGGACATTTACCGCGCCGGACGGCGCTTTGAGTTCGGCAAAGAAGGAGGCAATCACCGCAGTTGGCAGAAAGTTGAATACCACATGGAACGCGCCTTCCCCCATGTCCTCAAACAGCATTCTCAGCTTAAAATTGACCTGCTTGAGCAGCTCGTTGGCAATGGTTCCCTGCTTGATTTTGTCCTGCAAAAACATCTCGTTTTTATGGAATGCGGCACTCAGACCGAGCGAAATGAGAAAGCTGGTCGTCACCATCGAAAACGTCACGCCGTCCACCTCGCCTGCTCCGGCGTACAGAGCCTTATAGATACTCCAATACACGACAAATGCAAGCAGCGTATCGAGGATCCCCAGCACATAATCAAAGCGGTAGGCCATTTTGCTGCGGAATTTGATGACCGCAAAGGAAAGGTATCTTGTCATATGTGACAGCCGCCCCCATTCATCACGATTTTGCCTTCATAAATATCGCGGATAATCGCGTCTATTTCAGGCTCCCGTATGCTTACATCCTTGATATTGCGCGTGTTCATCAGTGCTGTCATAACCTCATTGACGCCGACCTCATCGGTGCTGAATGCAATCAGCTTTTTCAATGCGTTGTTCTCCACATCAGAGACAACGGCGTGAGGAAGGTCAAGCGAAACCGGCAGGCTCTCAAATTCCGCCTCGATGATACGGGAGGAACCGTAGCCTTTTTTGACGGTTTCGAGGCTGCCGTCATACAGCTTTTTGCCGTCGTCGATGATAATCAGGCGTTCACAGGTCTTTTCAATATCCTGCATATCATGCGTAGTGAAGATCATCGTGATGTTGTCGGTCTGATTGAGCGTCCTGATGAATTTGCGTATTTTGTCCTTTCCCACTACGTCAATGCCGATGGTCGGCTCGTCAAAAAAGACGATCTTGGGCGAGTGAAGCAGCGCGGCGGCGATATCCGCCCGCATACGCTGCCCGAGCGAGAGCTGACGGACAGGCTGGTGAATAAACCCGCCCATATCCAGCAGTTCCGTGTAACGCTCCAGATTTTCCTTATACATTTTCGGCGGTATCCGGTAAATGTGCCGGATGACTTCAAAACTGTCGAGCGGCGACAAATCCCACGAAATCTGGTACTTCTGCCCGAATACCACGCCGATGTTGGCGACATACTCCTTGCGCTGTTTGTACGGAATGTAACCGGCTACTTTGATATCGCCGCTGTCGGGGTAAAGAATCCCCGACAGCATTTTGACGGTAGTGGATTTACCCGCGCCGTTGGGACCGATAAAGCCGACCATTTCGCCTTCGTGAATGGAAAAGCTTACGTTGTCCACCGCTTTTTTCCGTTCATATGTCGGGTGGAAAATGTCTTTCAATGCCCCTTTAAAGCCTGTAGCACGCTTGTGGATTTTAAACGTCTTACACAGGTTGTTTACCTCAATGATATTTTTCGCTGTCTGCATTGTCTGCATTGTCTGCATGATGATCCTCCTTGTACCGTTATTATAAGGTGAAATGTTAAGTTAGCGTATGTGAGCGCTTACAGTTCTTTGATAATGTCCTCTACGGTCGGCTTTTGGATGAGAATATCCACTGCCCTGCCGTGAGACAGAAGATAGCCTGCCAAATCCTTGGAGCTTACAATGCTGCTGTCGTAGTCAAGCGTCAGCGTGTTGTTTTCGACGGTATAGCGTTCAATCGGAAGGTCGAGAAGATCCGGCGGCATTCCCTCAAACATGATCTGCATCCGATTCAGCCCGATGTGGGATTTTTTCAGCCTGTCAAAGCTGCCGTCATATACGATCTGACCGTGGTCAATCAGTATCGCCCTGTCGCATATCCGTTCCAGTTCTTCGACATTATGCGTGGTGAGAATAACGGTTGTTTCTTTTTCACGGGCAATCTCCTGCAATATGCCGCGAATCGTCTCCCTTGCCGCCACATCTATTCCGATAAACGGCTCGTCCAGTATCAGCAGGGGCGGCTGAAAGAGAAGCACCGCCGCCACCTCCGCTTTCATCCGCTGCCCCAGCGAGAGCTGATGGACACGGTAATGCATCTGTTCCTGCAAACCGAGCTTCGGCAAAAGCGCCGCCAGTCTCCGCCTGTACGCTTCCTTGGGAATCCGGTAGATACTCTTTATCAGTTGCAGATTCAGCCCAAGCGTCAAATCATCCTGTAACAGAACGCTTCCGTGACCGAAGTGATAATTGTAACCGTCGGTAATGACCTGCCCTGTCACCAGACCGATCAGATTTTCCCCGGCTTTCCTGCCAAAGGGATTTTCCCGAAATACCCTGATATAGCCGTCTGTGGGGAGGTACAAACCGCATATCAGCTTGAGAAGCGTTGTTTTGCCCGCGCCGTTCATGCCGATGAATCCGACGGTTTCGCCCTTTGCGATGTGCAGCGAAACATCATCGACCGCAGTAACGCCTCCCGGGAAAGTTTTGGTTGCGTTTTTAATAACAATCATTGGCTTCACCTGTTCTTTATTTTACGGGAATCTTTTTTAAATGCAATACGTCTGGGATAAACTGCCCCGAATCCGTTACAAAAAGCGCCGCAGCGGATGGCTGCGGCGCCCAAAACGACGGAACTCAAAAATCATCTGTACGGTTCCTATGGCACTGTGAGGAAATAAAGCGCAGGAATACTTGGTGTATTCCAAGCTTTGACAACGAAGTCAGAGCCGAAAAAGACAAGTCAGATTGTTCAGATTATTTTTGAACAGTGCCTATGATGATGCTGACGGAATCATCATGCTGATGCAAAACATTCCTTCTTCTTCGTAAATATCTGTCATGCCGTCATATTTTTCGACAATGTCTTTGATTTGCTTTACACCGCAGCCGTGATTTTGCTTGTCAGGCTTGGTGGAATGCAGATCGGGGTTTTCATCGAGGACGGATTTGTCGGTTTTATTTTTGACCGTGATGACGTCGTAGCCTCGCTTTTTGCATATCGACACATAAATCAGCTTGCCGGATGCCCTCAGGCTCGCCTCAATGGCGTTGTCAAGCGCATTGCTCAGCACCGCCGCAAAATCGACGCTGCCCATCCGGGCAAAGGACAGATTTTCTATTTCCGCCTTGAACGGTATGCCGCAGCGCTGCGCATATTCCAGCTTGGAATTGATAACGTAATTCATCACGGCGTTGCCTGTCTGAATATACGAATAGACGCGATTGAGGTTATCCAGCACAACCGACAGGTATTCCTTCGCCTCGTCTGTCTCGCCGTTGCCCAGATACGAAGCGATCACCATGATGTGATTTTTCATATCATGCTTCAATCGGCGTGTATTTTCATGCAGGACCTCCATGTCCCGCTGCTGGTCACACAGAATCCGGTATTCGGCGCGCAGACTGTCATATTGATATTGCAAATCGAGGTTTTTGGCGACCTCGGCGGCATATTTCTGATCCAGTGCTTCATAGGCTTCCCGGAGTGCGCGGTATCTGCTCATCTCATGTACCTCAGAATCGTTTTCTTGACGTTTTCACGGTTTGTCCTGCCAATGGGCAGAAGCTCGTCGCTGCTGAGCTTGATTTCGTCGCCCTGTATGGCAAAAATATGCTGCTGATTGACCAGGAATCCCTTGTGCGTGCGGATAAATCCCCTTGGTGAAAGCTCGCTTTCGAGCGCTCCCATGGTTCCCCGGAAGCGGAAAAGCCTGTGGGTACTGTGCAGGCGGATGTAATTGGACTCCGACTCAAAATACAGAATATCGGCAAACCGGACTTTAAAAATGCCTTCGCTTGTCTTGCATATAAAATATTCGTTTCTCTTTTGCAGTTCATTGACAACGCTTTGCGCCACCGAGCCGATTTCTTCGTCAAAATGGCTCTTGCGGATGAAGCCGAAGGGGTGATACTGAAACGAACGGTACACCAGCGCATCATGGCTTGTGACAAATACGAGCAATGTGTCGGCGCCGCTGTCAATCAGAAACTGCGCTATATCCATGCCGCTGAGCCTCGGCATATCCATATCCAGAAACAGCACATCCGGCTTGCGGCTTTTCATATGCTCCGCCAGTGCAAAAGGATCTTCTGTCTGAAAGATTTCAATGGGGCAGTGCAGGTTCTGAAACGCGTCATGCACCTTGCCGGCAATTTCCTCCAGCACCCTTTTTTCATCATCACATATAGCTGTATAGATCATCATCCACCTCGCCAATCTGTGTTATGGAAAACAGGCTGCCGCACCGGGAACGGTGTGACAGCCTGTCTTTCCTGCATTATTCCCAATCGAAGGATCCGGTGAAAAGCACCGTTTCTTCGGCGCTCACTTCGAGAAGACCGCCTGCGGTGCGTCCGGTCTTTTCTGTTTCACCGTCGTCCAGGACGATTTTGCAGACGCAGGGTTTCACCGTACACACCAGCGGCGCGTGTCCCGCCAGTACCGCCATGTCGCCCTCTGTGCTGCGCACCGAGAACTGCGCGACCTCGCCGCCAAACAGCACGCCGTCCGGCGACGTGATTTTCAGATGAAAGGTGTTCATTGCTTCGCCCTCTCTGCCCTCTCCGCTACTTCGTCAATCGTCCCCGCAAAGAGGAACGCCGACTCGGGATAGTCGTCACACTTGCCTTCGATAATCGCTTTGAAGCCGCGAATGGTTTCGCTCAGCGGCACATAGGTACCTTCGATACCCGTGAACTTCTCCGAAACATGGAAGGGCTGCGACAGGAAGCGCTGGATCTTTCTCGCGCGCTGCACGAGCATCTTGTCGTCGTCCGACAGTTCGTCCATGCCCATGATGGCGATAATATCCATCAGTTCCTTGTATCTCTGGAGAACGCGCTGCACTTCCTTGGCGACCTCGTAATGCTCCTCGCCCACCACTTCGGGGGAAAGGATGCGGCTGGTGGATTCCAGCGGATCGACCGCCGGATAGATACCCTGCGCCGCAATGTTTCTCGCCAGCACCGTCGTCGCGTCCAGATGGGCGAACGTCGTGGCAGGCGCTGGGTCGGTCAGGTCGTCCGCCGGCACATAAACCGCCTGCACCGACGTGATGGAACCCTTCTTGGTAGAGGTAATGCGCTCCTGCAAGGCGCCCATTTCATTGGCCAGCGTCGGCTGATAACCGACGGCGGACGGCATACGTCCGAGAAGCGCGGACACTTCGCTGCCCGCCTGTGTGAAACGGAAGATGTTGTCGATAAAGAGAAGCACGTCCTGCCCCTCCTGGTCGCGGAAGTACTCCGCCATGGTCAGACCCGACAGCGCCACGCGCATACGCGCTCCCGGCGGCTCGTTCATCTGACCGTAAACCAGTGTGGTCTTGTCAATAACGCCCGATTCCTTCATCTCGCAATACAGGTCGTTGCCTTCACGGGTGCGCTCGCCAACACCGGTAAACACCGACAAACCGCCGTGCTCCTTGGCGATGTTGTTGATCAGCTCCATAATCAGAACCGTCTTGCCGACGCCCGCGCCGCCGAACAGACCGATCTTGCCGCCCTTGGAATAGGGGCAGATCAGGTCGATGACCTTGATGCCCGTTTCCAGAATCTCGGTAGACGAAGCGAGTTCTTCATAGCTTGGCGCCGGACGGTGAATATTCCACCGCTCCGCGTCGGCGGGGGCGGGCCGGTTGTCCACCGCGTCGCCCAATACGTTGAAAATTCTGCCCAGCGTTTCGCGTCCTACCGGCACGCTGATGGTCTTGCCTGTATCCGTTACCACCGTTCCGCGCTGCAAGCCGTCCGTGGACGCCATCGCGATGCAGCGGACGGTGCTGTTGCCGATATGCTGCGCCACCTCTACCGTCAGCAGTCTGTCCTCTATCAGGACAGTGAGCGCGTTGTAGATCGGCGGCAGGCTGCCCTCTTTGAACCTGACATCGACCACAGGTCCCATGACCTGCACGACAATGCCTGTGTTGTTTTCAGCCATTTGTTAATTCTCTCCTCTCAGGCGCCGCTGCCTGCGACAATTTCCGTGATCTCCTGCGTGATAGCGCCCTGACGCGCGCGGTTGTACTCCAGACGGAGATCGTCCAGCATCTGCTGCGCGTTCCGACCGGCGTTGTCCATCGCCATGCGGCGGGCGGCGGTTTCACAGGCGAAGCTCTCGCGAATCGCCTCCATGAGCGTGCCGAACACATATTCCCTGACCGCGCTGCCCAGCACTTCCGACGGCTCCGGCTCAAACAGGATGCCGCCCGGCGCCGTTTCTTCACTCTTTGTGAGCGGCAGCAGCCACTCCACGGCGGCTTCCTGCGTCATCATGGAGACATACTTGGTGCAGACAATGCCCACCCTGGCATATGCGCCGCCGAGATACCCGTCGATGAGCCGCTGCGCGAGCGCGTAGCCGTCGTCACAGGTAAAGCTCTCGCACAGCGTCAGCCCGCCGCCGTAACGCTCCGAGGCACGCTTGCCGATGGGGATGATCTCCGCGTCGGCATACTGCTGCGCTGTCAGGCGGAAGATATTGTTGTTATAGCCGCCGCAAAGTCCTCTGTCACCCGCGATGACCACCAGACAGGTCTTGTCGCCATCGGACGGCGGATTCAGAAAAGCGCTGTTATGACATTCGGCGTTGGCAGCCAGACGGGAGGTCATGGTGCGTAGCGCCTGCGCGAAGTCATGCGCGTTTTCCATCGCCTGACTCGCACGGTACATCTTGGAGGAAGCGACAAGCCCCATCGCGGTGGTGAGGTGCAGCATGGAGTCCACGCTGCGGATGCTGGAACGGAGACCTTTGATATCCGCCATGTGTTATCCCCTCCGCATCTCCGCGAGAATGTCCTTCAATTCATCAATATCGGACTGCTCGAAGTAATTGTTTTCGATTCTTTCCATCCAGGCGGTATGCTCCGCCTCAATCCTGCGGAACAGCTTCTGCTCGTAATCATTGACTTTATTCACCGGAATCCCGTCAAGATAGCCGTTGACGACCGCGTAAATAATCGCCACCTGACAGCTGATGCGGACAGGGGAATTCTGCTTTTGCTTGAGCACCTCCACAATGCGTTCGCCCAGCGCCAGACGCGACTTGGTGTCCTCGTCAAGGTCGCTGCCGAACTGCGCGAAGGATTGCAGCTCGCGGTACTGGGAATAGAGAAGTTTCAGTTCGCCCGACACCTTCTTCATGGCTTTGAGCTGTGCCGAACCGCCGACACGGCTGACCGAAATACCGGGGTTGATGGCGGGAATGATGCCCGCGTGGAACATCTCGGTTTCGAGGAAGATCTGACCGTCCGTGATGGAAATGACGTTGGTCGGGATGTAGGCCGAAACGTCGCCCGCCTGCGTCTCGATGACCGGCAGCGCGGTAATGGAACCGCCGCCGTATTCCGGCGCGACACACGCCGCGCGCTCGAGAAGCCGGGAGTGCAGATAGAAAACGTCGCCCGGATAGGCTTCACGTCCCGGCGGTCTGCGGATCAGCAGCGAAATCGCACGGTAGGCGACCGCGTGCTGGGACAGATCGTCGTAGATAATCAGCACATCCTTGCCCTGCTCGCGGAAATATTCCGCCATCGCGCAGCCGGCATAGGGGGCAATGTATTGCAGCGGGGCGCTCTCCGAAGCGGTCGCCGCCACGACGATGGTATATTCCATCGCGCCCGCGTCCGCCAGCTTCTGCACAAGCTGCACCACGGTGGAATTCTTCTTGCCGATGGCGACATAGATGCACAGCACGCCGCTGTCTCTCTGGTTGATAATGGTGTCGGTCGCGATCTCGCTCTTACCCGTCTGACGGTCGCCGATCAGCAGTTCGCGCTGACCGCGTCCGATCGGAATCATGCTGTCGATCGCCTTGATGCCGGTGTGCAGCGGCACCGAAACGCTCTTGCGCTCGATGATGCCCGGCGCTTCGGACTCGATGCAGCGGGTCCGGGTGCAATGCACCGCGCCCTTGCCGTCGATGGGATTGCCCAGCGCGTCCACGACGCGTCCGAGAAGTTCCTCGCCCACCGGCACCGAAAGCACGCGTCCGGTACGCTTGACGGTGGTACCCTCGCGCACGTCGTTGCTGTTGGCGAGAATCGCCGCCGAAACGGTTTCCTCCTCGAGGTTCTGCGCGAGTCCCACGCTGCCGTCCTCAAATTCCAGCAGCTCGCCCGCCATACAGCTGCGAAGTCCGTAAACGCGGGCGATGCCGTCGCCGACCATGACAACGGTGCCGGTCTCGGACATCTCCACCTTCGCCTTGTAGTTTTTAATCTGTTCTTTCAGAATATTGCTGATTTCTTCCGGCTTTCTGTTCATTCGCTCATCACTTCCCTTATATTTTTGAGCCTGCCGCGCAAACTGCCGTCCATCAGCAGACCGTTCAGATCGACCGTCATGCCGCCCAGCAGCGAGGGATCGACCCGGTAGCTGACATTGACGCGGCTACCGCTGAGCGACTCCAGCCTGCGCTCCAGCTTTTGCTTCTGCTGCCGGGTCAGCGCCACGGCGCTGGTCACCCGCGCGGGAATGACACGCCGCTCTTCATTGTATAGCTTCTCGTATTCTTCGGCGCATGCCGGCAGAACATCCGCGCATCCCTGCTCGCACAGCAGCGAGAGGAACGACACCGTATATTCGTGAAAGTCCGCGCCAAAGCCTTCTTCAACGGCAGCAAGCCGCTCGCTGACCGGAATACAGGGCGCATTGAGAAAATCGGCATATTCGGGCGTGGCTTGCCACAAATCCCTGAGTTCCCGCATTTCCTCCAGAAACACATCTTCCAGATCGCATTCCTGCGCCAGAGCGAACAGTGCGACCGCGTATTCCTTACTTGTCGCCCTCATCGTCTTCACCTATTTCCGAAATAAAAGAGTCGATCAATTCGCTGTGATCGTCGGCATTCAGCTCCCGGCCGATCATCTTTTCGGCCAGCGCCACCGACACATCCGCAATCTGATCCTTGATTTCCTGCTCCGCTTTGCGGCGCTCCGACGCTGCTTCTTCCTGCGCACGGGATATCATGCGCGCCGCCCTTTCACGGGTCTGGTCGAGAATCTCGCGGCTCTGTACATTGGCGCTTTTGACGGCGTTTTCCAGAATGCCGTCCGCCTCGGTGCGCGCCGTGGTCATCTTTTCTTCCCATGCGTCCTTCATGGCAAGCGCCTCGCTCCTGACCGTCTCCGCCTGCTCATATTCCCGGTCGATGGTCGCCTGCCGCTGGGCAAGTACCTTTTTGACCGGCTGATAAAGGAAGCGCTTGAACATCAGAAACAGCAGCAGCAGATTGCAGAGGGAAATCAGGATGTTCCAGAAATTGATCGAAATGATCTCCAACGTCTGCATTCTTCGTCACCTCTTGCTCTGCTTATGAAATGGTGCTCATCAACAGATTGACGAACATACCGGGCGCGACGAAGATCAGCAGAATGGCGATAACCAGCGCGTAAAGACCCGTGGTCTCCGCAACGGCGCAGCCCATGAGCATGGTGGTCGTGACCGAGCTTCTCGATTCGGGCTGACGGCCGATGGCCTCGCAGGCCGCCGCGACGGCGTTGCCTTCACCGATACCGGGGCCGATACCCGCGATCATTGCCGAGCCGGCGCCCAGCGCACAGCAGCCTAAAATAATACCGATAGCAAGTTCTAACATAATGGTTTACCTCCGTTAATTGTTGTTGGTTTGTAATCGTTTGGCTTTCTTTTTCTCTTGCATTTTGAAATAATCCTCCGCCGGGAAAGCGCCCCCTACATACAGCATGGTCAGCATGGCGAAAATAAACGCCTGCAGACATCCGCTGAATAAGTCAAAATAAACCGAGAGCACGGCGGGTATGCCGATGCGCAGCCACGGCACTTCTCCGAGAATACCGGGCAGCCGTCCGAGAATGATCTGGGACAACCCCTGCAGCGCCGCCGCCACCAGCACCGAAATGACCGAACCGGAAAGGACGTTGCCGTAATGACGGAACGCCATGGAAACCGGGGTTGCCACCTCGCTGATGACATTGAGGGGCGTAAGGAACGCCACCGGTTCGGCAAAGCTCTTGAGATAGTGAACCGGACCGCATTTCATCTTGTAGTAAGTAATCAGAATGAAGACCAGAATCGCCCAGCCGGCGGTGACGTTGATGTCCGAGGTGGGCGGGAACAATCCTGTAAGCGACAGCAGGCTCGAAAACGCCGACAGCGCAAGCATCGCGCCGATAAAGGGGGCAAATCCGATGAAATATTCGCCCATGTTGCCCGTGACCAGTCCTTCGGTCTGCTCCACAATCCACTCCGCGACGTGCTGGCGTTTGGTCTGCGCTTTTTCGGTGAGTCCCCGCGTCAGATAGAGACACAGAAACAGCAGCGAGAGCATGACCAGCCACGAATTGACCTGCGTTTCCGTGATCGGCAGCCCGCCGAGCGGCAGCGGCAGCGTAAAGAAGATATACGCGCCCGTGATCTCAATGCCCTGCGACGCGGGAACCAGCAGCATCTTCAGCGCGATACCCGCCGCAATCGGCAGCAGCATTCCGAGCAGCAGCAGCGCGTCAACCGCCTTGGACGGCCTGCCCGTTGGCCGTGTATGTTTCATTTTCCTTCACCTTCCTTTCCATCGCTGTTTTTGTTCCGTTTGTCCAGCAGCGGACGAACCGCGATGGCGACGCGCGGAAAAAACAGCGGAATGATCACCGCGAGCGTGTGAAAGCATGGCGCCGCGGCGCCAACCGCTACCACGACAAACAGCAGCAGCAGCCTCAGCCGCTGCGACAGCCGCATGGTATCCGCCGCCTCCTTTTCCCCTTTGCCCAGAGCCTTCTGTACCGTCAGCCCCATCAGGAAAAAGTTGCCGACAGCCGCCGCCGCGCTCAGCAGATTTCCGCACAGCACGGTGTAATCCCAATGACCCGCCACCAGGAACACCGCCTGCATCAGCACGCTCAGCACACCGACAAATGCCGCTATATACACGCTTTCGCGTTTGACCGTCTCATCAATCCCGGACATGATGACCACTCCCATCCTCAAATAATAATGAATAATTATACCTTTTTTGGGCGCGTATTTCAATAGTAGGATTGTTAATTTTTTGCGGTTTCTTCGCGCAGATTTCCCCAAAAATGCCCAACTGACGGCTTTTTTTGAGAACCGCATGAAACCTGTGTGATAACGCGCGCGAAAAAAAGCCGCCGCGCGAAGAAATCCTCCGCCGCGGCGGCTCCGTCACCCGCGTCATATCTGGGATTTTAAGATGGCGGCAATATCGTCGGCGTTGTCCGCCTTGATCTTGAAAATGCGGCGGAATTCCTGCGCGTTTTCCTCCTGCATGCCGTCGTTCAGCCAATCAATGGTCACACCGAAAAACAGGCATTTGTAATAATTGACAATGATTTTGCGGTTGCGCCCGATCATGTCCCCGTCGATGCCGCCCTCCGCCAGCAGCGCGTCGATGTACTGGGTGATGAAATATTCACACAGATGCATGAGATACCGCTCGAACACGTCGCGGCTGACGGAACGGTAGATGTGCATGATGGCGCGTTTGCGGTGGGAGGCAAATTCCTCGATTGCGTCGTAGCACTCCACCACCGAATGCACCGACGAGTATTTTTCAATGACCGCGTCAGCCTCCTCTTTGACAATCTCCTCGAGAAGCGCGGGCAGATCGTGGAAATGGTAATAGAAAGAATTGCGGTTGATGCCGCACTCCTCCACCACGTTTTTGACCGTGATTTCGCTGAACGGATGTTCCTCCAGCAGTTTCAAGAACGCCGCCTTGATCGCGTCGCGGGTAAAATTCGCCATATATAAACTCCCTGTTCCTTTCCGCCGTTATGCCGTAATCGTCATACTACCAACATTATACAAACGGACAAAAAAAAATTCAACACGGAGATTGTTAATTTTTTACCAAGCAAAAGCCGCCGCGAGACGCCGTTCATCCTCACCGCTGATGCGGCGGCTTTACATAATTTCACACTTCACACTTCACATTTACTGAACCGCGTCAGTGCGATAGATGAATTTGACGCTTTCCTCGGTCTGACCGTCAGCCGAGAAGTGTGCGCTGTAGGCGCGGGAAACGTCCTTGAGCGCCTGCCATCTCACGCCCAGACCCGCCACATCACCGTTCGCCATGGTGGCGAGCTTCTCCAGACTGCTGCCCTCGAACCGCTTCATACCGTCGGAAAGCTGCATCGCGCCGCTGTTGAGGCGGTCAATGCCGTCGGTGAGCGCGCCGGAACTGCCGTCTGCCTGGTTCAGTCCGTCGCTCAGATTCTTCGCCCCCTCCTGCAATTGCGCCGTACCGTCATAAAGCGCCTGCACGCCGTTGGTGTACTGGCAGATGCCCTGATAAAACGCATTGTAGGCGTTGAGCTGTTCGAGCGCGGTGTTGATGCTCTTTTGTCCTTCCTTTGCCTTGGGAAGATTGGCGGCAAGCGCCTGATTGATCTGGCTTCTGATCGCGTCACTGTTCATGTTCTGTTCGATGAGCTGCGCCTTGGCGTCGCTGACATGGCTTTGAATCGTCCCCTGTATTTCATCCGACTGCATTTGCTGCTGCGTATACTGCTCTACCGTGCTGTCAATGACCGCCCTGGTCGCTTCGTCGGCGTTCTGATAATCCTCGCCGGTCAGACCTTTACTTTCCAGCACACTGCCGAGAACACCCTGCCGCACCTGTTCCCGCACGGTGCCCGTCACCTGCTCTGTAATCGCCGCGGTATTGGCTTCCACCTGTGCGGCGACAGCCTCCCGTGCCGCCGCTTCCGCCTGACCGCGCAGATTTTCCTCGCTCAGTCCCGAAACGATACCGCCCAGCACGGCGGCATAATTGCTGCGGCTGAGGGCGGGGCAATCCAGCCCCGCGGCCTGAATCTGCTGCTGCGTAGTGGCGAGAAGGGTGTCAAACACCTTCGCCGCGCCGCCCTGCAAATCGGCGTTATTGCTGCAAAGGAACGCAAGCGTCTGGCGCACGGTATCTACGCCGCCGCTGACCTGCTGCCCGCCCTCGGCCAACTGATGAATGCCCTCGATCAGCAAGCCCGACTTTTGCAGAAGCTGGCTGGTGCCGTCATACAGCGCGGAGGAACCGTCCGTGAGCTGATTGATGCCGCTGCTGAGCGCGCCGAGCGACAGATCAGCGCCGCCCTTTTCCGCTGCCTTCTCCTCCGCTTTTTCCGACGCCTCGTTAAAGAGGTCGTTCGTCACCATCGTCAGCGTGGTGGTGAGCGCGAAATTCTCCACGTCGGCGGTGATTTCAATGCTTTCGGGGATGTCAATAGACGCCTGGTTCAGATGGAGGCTTTCCTGCATACCCGGCAGGGCAAAGCCGATGACAATGCTGCGGGTGCCGTCGTTGATGATCTTGCCGTTGGAGATTTCCACATGGGAGAAGACATTGTTGTCGAGAATCGCGCCTGTCACCACCGTGAAAGGCACATAGATATCCTCGTCCCTGCCGTCGATGGAGACGGTCTGCTTCTGGTTGTTGGTGTAGTCAAAGCGAATGGTCGCCCTGCCGCTCTTTCCGGCGATTTCTTCGGCGGTCATCTCCTTGCCGTCGAGAAGGTAGGTCAGCTTTACACTGACGGGAAGCTGCTCCGACTTGGTGATGTCACCGCCGTCGGTGTTCCACTGGTAGGCGTTGTCGGTGTCCATGCCGTAGCCGTCGGTTTCTCCCACTTGGGCTACGCTCTGACCCTTGCCGCCGTTTTTCATCCAGTCGCTCACGATGATTTTTTCCGCGCTGCCGTCCGCGCCTGCGATGACATACACCGTGTCGTCCGTCACGGCGGAGGTTTCGCCGTCGTCACAGACGGTCTGGGCGGCGGTCACGGTGGGTTGACGCCGCGACAGCGCCGCATAGGTGCCAAAACCCGCGCCCGACAGCACCAGCGCCGCCGCCAAAGCGAGAATCATGGTTCTTTTGGAAAGCTGTCCGAGTTTTTCTTCTGTCTTGTCCAGTATGTTTTCGATCTTGGTTGTTTTCATGTCAGATTACCCCTTTGCTTAAATTAGAAATAGCCAATTGTAGAAGTGGAAAAACGGTTGAAATACGGGGTCTGGTGAACGGGAAAGGGACTCTTTTTCTCCGTTTGGAGCAAGGCAAATCGTGATATGGGGCTGTTGCCGTATTCGCCCATTCCCGTCTTGGGTCTTAGCTCGTTCCGCTCGTTCGGCTACGCCTCACTCGTGGGGCTGGCTGCCCCACTCCCCGCGCGGGCTTTTTCGTATTCGCCCATTCCCGTCTTGGGTCTTAGCTCGTTCCGCTCGTTCGGCTACGCCTCACTCGTGGGGCTGGCTGCCCC
>CACWOA010000018.1:0-22976 GCA_902762395.1 uncultured Ruminococcus sp. | reverse complement strand
CGCTCGCATTCGCTCGCTAATTGCGCTTCGCTTTTTCTTCTTTTTTCTTTTTCTCTCCACTTCCCACTCCCCACTAAATTCTCATTTCCTTTTACAATGACCTATTCAATCAGAAATCTTTGTCATGCCAGCCGTGGTCTTGCAGATCAGTTTGTCAAAGACCATAAAGAGAGCGGGCAGCACCAGAAGCACCGCGCACATGCTGATCAGGGCGCCTCTTGCCATGAGCATACACAGCGAGCCGATGATATCCACATCCGAATACAGCGCCACGCCGAAGGTCGCCGCGAAGAAGCCGAGCGCGCTCACCATAATGGAGCCGATACTCGTAACGAGCGCCGTGCGGACGGCGGTCTTTTTATCCGCGCCGCCCATGCGTTCCAGCTTGTAGCGGGAGGTCATGAGAATGGCATAGTCCACCGTCGCGCCGAGCTGGATGGTACTGATGCAGATGGGAGCGATAAACGGCAACTGCGTGCCGGTGTAGAACGGTATGCCTAAGTTCACGAAAATGGCAAATTCAATCACCGCCACCAGCAGGAAGGGCAGCGACGCGCTCTTAAGCACCACGGCGATAATCAGGAAGATGGCGACGATGGAAACCGCGTCCACCACCTTGAAATCGTGGTCGGTGATGGTGATTAAGTCCTTGGTGCAGGGGGCTTCCCCGATCAGCATAGCGCTGCTGTCGTATTTCTTGATAATTTGGTTGATATCGTCGATCTGCCGGTTGACTTCATCCGTCGCCACCTTGTATTCCGAGCTGACCAGCAGGAGCTGCCAGCGGTCGCTTTTGAGAATCCGCCGCACCGAATCGGGAAGCAGTTCCTCCGGCACATGGCTGCCGATGAGCGAATCCAGTCCCAGCGCAGCTTTCACGCCTTTCACCTGCTTGATCTCGTCGGTCATGCGCCGCGCGTCCTCCGGCGAAAGCTGCGCGTCCGCCAGAATCATATGCGTGGAGGACATATCAAATTCGTCCTGCAATTTATTGGTTGCGATGACATATTCCATATCCTCCGGCAGCGTCGCGCCGAGGTCATAATACACCTTGGCGTTGCTCTGTCCGTAAAACGCCGGAACCGCAAGGACCACAAACAGCGCGAGCGACACGGGGACGATTTTCAGAATGCCGCCGCCGATTTTATCCATATCAGGCATGAGCGGCTTGTGGCGGGTCTTTTCGATCAGACCGTCGAGCAGCAGAATCATGGAGGGCAGCGTGGTCACACAGCCGATCACGCCGAACACCACGCCTTTAGCCATGACAATGCCGAGATCGAGTCCCAGTGTAAAGGTCATGAAGCAGAGCGCCAGAAAGCCCGCAACGGTCGTGACGGAACTGCCAACCACCGAGGTAAGCGTGGCGGAAATGGCGTGTGCCATCGCGTCGTCGTTGCTGTCGGGGAAATGGCGCTTCTGTTCGCTGTAGCTGTGCCACAGAAAGATGGAATAATCCATTGTCACGGCGAGCTGCAACACCGCCGCCAGCGCTTTGGTGATGTAGGAAACCTCGCCCATCAGCACATTGCTGCCGAGGTTGAGCAATATCGCCATGCCGATGCTCGCCAAAAAGACAAGCGGAATAATGAACGAATCCATAAAGAGCATCATGACGATCACCGAACAGAGCACCGCGATACCGACATAAATCGGTTCCTCCTGCTCGCACAGGTTTTTCAGGTCGGTGACCATGGCGGACATCCCTGTGACAAAGCACTGTTTGCCGGCAATCGAGCGGATGGAGCCGATAGCCTCCATCGTTTCGTCGGCACTGGTAGAGGTGTCAAAGAACACCGCCATCAGTGTGGCGTCGCCGTTGTTGAACGCGTCATAAACCTTTTCGGGGAGAAATTCCATCGGAACCGAGTCCCCCAGAATGCTGTCGTACCACACCACATCCACCACATGATCGACCTGTTCGATCTGCTTTTTCAGGTGGGACACATCATCCGGCTGCATTCCCTCCACCACCAGAATGGAGAACGCGCCTTTGTCGAAATCCTGTAGAAGAATCTCCTGTCCGCGCATGGTGTCGATATCGTCCGGCAGATAGTCGAGCATATCGTAATTGATTCTGGTCATGGCCATGCCGATGACCGACGGCACGAGCAGAATCACGGCTATCAGCAGGATGAGCTTCTTGTGCCGAACCACAAAATTACCGAATCTGTCCAATTCCATTACCTCTCATTTTATAGATTCCCGGGTCGTGATAACAGTTTATGCCGCGTCGCTCGGTTTATCAATAGACAAAGCCGTCCGCTGTGTCGGATTTTCAGACACACGGACGGCTTTGCCCAAAAACGATACATCCGCCGCGGATTGCCTGTTTTCTTCCGCGCGGCATGGGATTATACTGTTACCATCATAACAAAAGGAGTGAACAGGGATGAAACCTCGTTCTGTGATTCCCATGCAGGTGGCAAAATTCGGAACGATCGCGCTGTCCGCCGTCTTCTGCGCGGTGGGTCTCCTCATGATCGCGGTTCCCGAAAAGATGCTTCCCGCGTGGGTGGATTTCTTCGGCGTCGCCATGATGATTTTCGGCGTGATCAAGCTGGTGGGGTACTTTTCCAAGGATCTCTACCGCCTGGCGTTTCAGTATGATCTGCCATTCGGCATTTTGATGATAGCGCTGGGCTTCATCACCACCGTGAAATCCGACAGCGTGCTGTATTTCCTGTGCATCTCGCTGGGGATTTCCATTTTGGCGGACGGGCTGTTTAAAATGCAGATTGCCATTGACGCCAAACGCTTCGGCATCGGCGCGTGGTGGCTGATCGTAGTGCTGGCGGCGGCCGCCGGAGCCATCGGACTGCTGCTGGTCTTTCGTCCGGCGGAAAGCCTGCGCGTGATGACGATTCTTCTCGGCGCGTCGCTGCTGGCGGACGGCATATTGAATATGTGCGTCGCCATCAGCACCGTCAAGATTATCCGTCACCAGATGCCGGATGACATCGGGATGCCGGATGTCATTGACGCGGCGGAATGATTGATTCCGACACCGACAAAAGACCCGTAAAGAACGGTCACTTTCATGTGAAACCGTCCTGTACGGGCTTTTTTCTCTTTTATTTTCTCTCAGTGATGTTTTTTATACGCTATCAGTCTACTACGCCGCCCTCTACCACAAGGTTGTCGGGATTGGCTGCCGAACCGTAGACGGAAGCGAGGGTCGCTTCGTAATCGGCATGGAAGAAGTTCTCTTCGCCAAGGGCTTTGATCTCGTCATTGAGCCAGTTGAGCAGGGAGGCGTTGCCCTTCTGCACGGCGGGCGCGATGGTGTCGGCACTGCCCAGCGCGTCAATGCCTACCGTGTAGCCGGGATTGACAATCGCCCACGCAAGCACCTCGGTGTTGTCGGTGGAGAAAGCGTCGCCGCGTCCCTGAAGCAGGGCATTGTAGGCGTCGGCGTACTCGTCGTATTTCTGGAGCTTCACATCGGGTTCGTTCTTTTCAAAATAGGTTTCGGCGGTGGTACCCTTGACCACAATGAGGGTCTTGTCTTTGAGGTCGTCAATGCTCTTGACCACGGCGCTGTCGGGAGACACCACGCCCAGCTTGACTTTCATATAGGGCAGGGCAAAGTCCACCTTCTCGGCGCGTTCCTCGGTCACGGTGAAGTTGGCGAGGACAATATCCACCTTGCCGGTCGCGGCGTATTCCACACGGCTGGCGGGGTCGGTGGAGACATATTCGACGTCAACGCCCAAATCCTTGCCGATTCTCTCCGCAAAATACACGTCGTAGCCCTGGTATTTGCCGTTTTCATCCACATAGCCAAAGGGCGCCTTGTCGCTGAATACGCCGATGACCACCTTGCCGCTCTCCTTGATCTTGTCAACCGTGCGATAGGAGGCTTTGGTCTGACCGTTGCTGCCGCTGTTATTGTCGCTTCCGCTCACCTTGCTGTCGGAACCGGAGCAGGAGGCGAGTGCGCCTACCGCGAGAACGGCGGAAAGGGAAAGAGCTGCTATTTTTTGTATAAAATTGTATTTCATGATACATTTTCCTTTCATTGTTTATTGAATTCAAAAGTCTGTAAAAAGTCTTTGGCTCTCTGTGTGCGGGGATGGGTAAAGAATTCCTCGGCGGGCAGGTTTTCCAGAATCTTTCCCTCGTCGAGAAATACGATCCGGTCCGCGACCGCGCGGGCAAATCCCATTTCATGGGTGACAATCAGCATGGTCATGCCGCCTTGGGCAAGCTCCAGCATGACGTCGAGCACCTCCCGCACCATTTCGGGGTCGAGCGCGGCGGTCGCAGAGCGCCCGCACGATGGCGACGCGCTGCTTTTGTCCGCCCGACAGCTCGCGGGGATACGCCTTGCGCTTTTCCCAGAGTCCCACGCGACGCAGAAGCTGCTCCGCTTCTGTCCGCGCGTCCTCCTTGGCGCGCTTCTGCACCTTGATGGGCGCAAGGGTCACGTTGTCGAGGATATTTTTGTGCGGGAAAAGATCGTAGCTCTGGAACACCATGCCGATCTTCTGCCGCAGACGGGTCAGATTTTTCGCGCCGGGGGTAATCGCTTCGCCGTCGATGAGAATGCTGCCGCCGTCGATGGGTTCCAGACCGTTGATGCAGCGCAGCAGCGTGCTTTTGCCGCAGCCGGACGAACCGAGAATCACGACCACTTCACCCTTGCGAACGGTCAAATCCACGCCGTCGAGAATCACGTCGTCACCGAATTTTTTCTGTNTCACCTCCAACGCTTTTCAAGAGTTCTGGCCAGCAGCGATATCGGCCAGCAGGCGAGAAAATACAGGATAAACACCGCGCCGTAAACCCACAGCGACGCGGTGGGATAGGCAAAGCGGTTCACGTCAATGATCTGCTTGCCCACCTTGAGCACCTCCGTGATGCCGATGAGCACCACCAAGCTGGTGGTCTTGATCATGCGGGTGGTCAGATTGATGGTGGGAGGCAGCAGCCGGCGCAGCGTCTGGGGCAGGATGATATAGACAAAGGTTTGCCATTTCGTCATGCCGAGCGCCGCCGCGCTGTCGTATTGGTGCTTGGGAATACTTTGCAGCGCGCCGCGCACCAAATCCCCCATCTCCGCCGTTCCCCACAGCGTAAAGACCAGCACCGCGCTGAAATCCGCCGACCAGTTCCAGCCGAAGGTCCTTGTCACGCCGAAATAGGCGATAAAGAGCAGCACCAACTGGGGCATGATTCTGACAAATTCCAGATACACGCGGCTGACGGCTTTTGCCAGCGGATGCCGCAGCGTCATGAACATACCAAGGAGTATGCCGAGGGGAATGGAGAGCAGCACCGCCAGCAGGCTGATGCGCATAGTGACCCACAGTCCCTCTATCAGCCGGGCAAAATTTCTGCCTAAAAAGAGGACGTTAATTCCCGAAGCCTGCATGGCGCAGCCTCCTTTCGAGAAGCGTGGCGGCGACCGAAACCGGCAGCAGAATGACCAGATACGCCACCACCAGCATGGTGAGCGCCTCGTCCGTCCGGTAATACAGACCGATCAGGTCTTTGGCCACATACATCAGGTCCGCCAGCGCAATGCCGCTGACCACGGAGGTTTCTTTGATAAGAAAAATGACATTCGCGCATATGCCGGGCACCGACACCGCCAAAGCCTGCGGAAAAATGATCTCCTTCATGGTGAGCCACCGTCCGAAGCCGAGGCTGGCGGCGGATTCCGCCTGCGATTTGTCGATAGATTCCAGTCCGCTGCGCAGCGTTTCCGCCATATAGCTGCCGCCTAAAAAGGCGATGCCGATAATGGCGCACGCTTCGCCGCTGAGAACAATGCCGATATTCGGCAGTCCGAAATAGAGAAAGAAGAGCTGCACGAGCAGCGGCGTGTTGCGGCTGAGTTCGATATAGACCGCTATCACCCGGCGCAGCACCGGCACGCGGTAATACAGCGCCGCCGAACAGACCATGCCCACGAGCAGGGCAAAGAGAATGCCCCAGAAGGCGATATATACCGTCAGCTTTGCCGCTTCCACATAAAGCGGCGCATACCGCGCGATAAATTCCCAGTCGAGTTGGGTCATGTACATCTAATAACTATCCAACTCAGTGAGCGAATGCGAACGCTCAACTCAGTGAGCGAATGCGAACGCTCAACTCAGTGAGCGAATGCGAACGCTCAACTCAGCGCTTGAGGCGCTTATCCGAGCTGACCGCCAGCTTCGTGCCGACCGTCTGGAAAAGCTGCACCAGTACGATCAGCAGAATAACAGCCGCGATCATAATTAAATCCTTGTAACGGTAATAACCGTAGTTGATGGCAATTTTGCCGAGCCCGCCGCCGCCTAAAATGCCGCTCATGGCGGAATAGCCCAGCACCGTGGTGATGGCAATGGTGGCGTTGGAGAGCAGCGAGGGAACGCTTTCGGGAATCATCACCTTTGCGATGATCTGCAAAGGTGACGCGCCCATGCTCTGCGCCATTTCGATGATGTTGGGGTTGACCTCCCGCAGGCTGCTTTCGGTCAGTCTTGCCACAAACGGGAAGGCCGCAATGACCAGCGGCACGATGGTTGCCGTCGTTCCCACGACCGTGCCGACAATGGCGCGGGTAAGCGGAAAGACCATAATCATCAGAATCAGGAACGGCACCGACCGCAGCAGATTGATGATGACATTGAGCGTCTGCATGAGCCACGAGGGAAGCGGCAGAACGCCGTTTTTATCCCCCGTCACCAGCAGCACGCCGAGCGGCAGTCCGATGACAACCGCAAACAGGGTGGACAGAATCGTCACATATACGGTTTCCCAGATGGCGGTGGGGAACTGCGTCTGTATAATCAGCCACGCTTCCTCCACCTTTTCGGGGGCAAATACATCCTCAAACACCGTCTGTCACCTCCTCCGCGATAATCCCTTGCGTCTGTGTCAGATACTCTTTCGCGGTGTTCACCGTATCGTCGTCATCCGGCAGTCCCAGCAGCATCAGACCGTAGGCCTTGTCGCCAATGCTCTTGGTGGAGGCATACAGAATGCTCGCTTCTATCCCTTTTTGTGCCGCCATGCGGGTGATGAGGGGCGTATGGGCGGCCTGTGCGCCGTTGAAAAGCACGCGCAGCAGCCGTCCTTCAAAGGTCTGCACGGCAGGGAGATCGCTTTCGGGGTAAACCAATCGCTTGGCCGCCGCCGACTGCGGGCGGGAAAAGACTTCGCTTACCTCGCCCTGCTCCGCCACCTCGCCGCCGTCGAGAATCGCCACATGGCGGCAAATCTTCTCCACGACGCTCATCTGATGGGTGATGACAATGACGGTAATGCCGGTTGTTTCGTTGATGTGCTGTATTAATTCGAGAATGGAGTTGGTGGTGTTGGGGTCCAGCGCACTGGTTGCCTCGTCGCACAGCAGCACCTTCGGATGGGTGGCGAGTGCGCGGGCAATGGCAACGCGCTGCTGCTGTCCGCCCGAAAGCTGCGCGGGGTATGCCTTTGCTTTGTCTTTGAGTCCCACGGTTTCGAGCAGCTCCAGCGCCTTTTTACGCGCTTCGCCGCGGTTCATGCCCGCCAGCTCCAGCGGAAAACAGACATTCCGCAGACAGTTGCGCTGCATCAGCAGGTTGAAGCCCTGAAAGATCATGGCAATCTCGCGGCGGCGCTCGCGGAGCTGTTTTTCCGTCAGACCGCCGAGATCCACGCCGTCAATGACGACACTGCCTTCGCTGGGACGTTCCAGCAGATTGATACACCGCACGAGGGTGCTTTTGCCCGCGCCGCTCATGCCGATGATGCCGAAGATATCGCCGTCGGGGATGCTGAGCGACACATTTTTGAGCGCCTCCACGCTGCCGTCAGCGGTGGTGAAGGTTTTGGATAACTTCTGAATTTCAATCATACAATCGCTCCTTTGCGGCGGATATCTTCCGGCAAATAGTATTCATTACTTCAGCGCGTCGAGTGTGGACTGCTTGCCGCCGTACAGACCGATCGGCTCCACATGAATGCCCGAAACGACAACCAGATGGGTTTTGTTTTCCTCATTGAAATTGTTCAGATAGGGGGTGTGCTGGAAGTAGTTCGCGTCCACTTCGCCGCTTTCCACGACGTTGTTGGGCTGCACATAATCGGTGAATTCAATGATATCGAGGGTGATGTCCTTCTCCGCGAGAATGTCCTTGACAACGGCGAGGATTTCCGCGTGAGGCACGGGGGTGGCGGCAACGGAAATCTTGGTTCCCTTGAGCGAATCGTAGTCCACGGAATCATCAAATCCGTTGGTCGGATTCTCCACCACCGGAACCAC
Source organism: uncultured Ruminococcus sp. (assembly GCA_902762395.1). GTDB lineage: Bacteria > Bacillota > Clostridia > Oscillospirales > Acutalibacteraceae > RUG762. The sequence continues at coordinate 14,737 of CACWOA010000018.1, read as the reverse complement.
TTCGTTGTTGTACTTGGTATTGATGAAGTCAACCACCTTTTGGCTTTCGAGAGCCGCCGCAAGCGCCTTGATCTTGTCGGAATTTTCATTGCCTTCCTTGACGACCAGCACATTCACATAGGGCGACTGCGCGCCTTCCAGCGCGAGCGCGTCCTTGGCGGGGCTGAGTTTGGCTTCGAGCGCGTAATTGGTGTTGATGACCGCATAGTCCACATCCGGCAGGACGTTGGGAACCTGCGCCGCTTCGACTTCCTTGAACTCGATGTTCTTGGGATTCTCGGCAATATCCAGCACAGTGGCGGTGATATTGGCGTTGTCCTTGAGCTTGATGTAGCCCAGATCGTCGAGAAGGAGCAGCGCTCTGCCGCCGTTGGTCGCGTCGTTGGGGATCGCGATAGTAATGGAAGTGTTGGTTTCCGCCCCGTCAGAGCTGTCCGACTTCTTGTCACCACAGGCGGTGAGGGATAATGCCGCGCTGAGAGAAAGGGCGGCGGTCAATGCGATAGCGATTAATTTTCTTTTCATAATGATGCAATCTCCTTTAATTTGTATGTTGTGTCAGTTTTTTGTTTGTTGTTGTTTTTTGAACGTCAGTAAAGTAACGGAAATTAAATATTCAGCGACAACAACACATTCGACCAAATCGGAAATTGGCTCGCAACAATTGCTCAAAAGAACGCTTCATGTGCATCATCACCTTTCGTGATTGGTTAAATATACAAAACCTATTTGTTTTGCAGGCATATGATACCACATAATTCCTACAATGTCAATAGGAATTTAGGATTTTTATTTTTTTCGGATTTTTTAACCAATAATGTCGTATTTGTGAATGAAAAACAGGTAAAATGATACCCTTGTCCGGCAAACAAGCCAAACAGACCCATCCCCGCCCCGATCATGGAGCAGAAGGATGGGTCTAAAAGAGGGATTGGCGGTTTATGAATGGACAGCGATGGACTTACATAAGCGGCGTGGTGGAAACATAAGCGACATACGGTGTATCGGAGAGTTTAACCAGATCGGATTTCCGTCCCGTCACGGTGCAGCCGTAGAAATGCAGTCCCTGTGTCTCCACTTCCTGTGCCAATTCCGCATAATGGCTGTCGGTTCCGTCCAGCTCCATCATTTTGCGCAAATCGCGGTGATCCGCCATATAACGAAGCATACTCGCCATGTGCTGCGTCATATAGGAGCCTTCCACGAGCCACTGACGGTCCTCGTCTGTGGTTTCCGAGAGAGAGAAGCTGGTGAGATAGGGGTATTTCTTCCCGTCAAACGCCAGTTCGCTGGCGGAGGTACCGTAAAGCAAGCCGATATGCCCCATGTCAAGCGTTTCCCACTGACCGTCACGCTGCACACAGACCGCGCACCAGTTGGTATTCAGCCCGTTTTGGCTGCTCCACTCGCTCAGTTGAGCGTAATCCATCACCCGGTCGAAGGTGACATACGCCGTGTACCAATCCTCCGCGCCGAGTTCCTGCAATGCGGCGAACGCGTCGCTCCGGCTGCCCGCTGCCCCCGTGCCGCTAAAGTCCGAAGAAAAATCCGACATACTGACGACAAAGTGATTGACCGACGGACGCTTGAGAAGATTGGGATTGTAAAGCGTCAGCTTGCCGCGCGTAATCCTGCCGACCGTATCGGTAAACCGTCCGTTGCAACTGAAAGTCTGCGGCACATAGACACTGTATTCTCCGTAGCCGTCACTCTCGGCGAGCATCTTGTCGCGGTAGCCGTCGGGAATGAACAGTTCGGTATATACCGCCATATCAAGGCTGCCGCGGTTGGTCTCCGTGCCGTATTGACCGGTTCCCACGACAGCGGCGGGATTGTAATAAAAGCGGTCGACCCATTGGGGCAGCACAAACAATACAAACAGCATAATGACGATCACGCAGCCGCCTACCGTAAGCCCCGAACGGATAAAGGTTTTTCTGATCTGCGCGTTGATCCGCGCGGCAAAGGCCGCTTCGGACGATGCGGCGGGATTGTCCCCGCTGCCGGAAGCCGTCCCGTCCTCCATCGCAAACGCCTGCGTCAGCGCCGCGTCGTCCTGCTCCTCCCGGTCCAGCAGATATTCGCTGATCGCCTCGTGGCGCTCGATGTCGCTTTCCACCTCGCGGAGCGCATCGCCCTCGAGCTGACCGTCGCGATATTGCCGGATTAATTCATTGTACGTCATAACCGCATTCCTCCATGTACTGTTTCAATTCTTTTTTCGCCCGATAGGACAAAACCCTCACATTCTCGCCGCTGCGTCCCAGCAGCGCCGCGATGTCGCGGTACGCCATACCGGAGAAGTAGTGCAGCAGAAGAATCTCCCGCTTCACGCCGTCGATTCGCAGCAGCGCCCGGTACAGCGCCTGGTTGCGCATGCCGTGAAGCACCGTTTCTTCGAGGTCGCTGCGTTCGTCGGGCATATCGTCCGTCAGCTCGCCGTCTTCCCGTTTTTCCTTCTGCAAAGCATTCAGGCAGCAGTTGCGCGCCACCCGATACAGCCACGCGCGCACATTGGCGTGATCGTTGGGCAGGGACAGGATCGCTTTCAGAAATGTTTCCTGGCAAAGATCCTCCGCCATGTCGTGCCGTCGGCAGAGCGTGTAAAGATAAATATAAATTTCTCTGCCATACTGTCGATAGACCTGCTGCAACAGGCTGCTGTCCACTGTGCATCACCGTCCTTTGCTGACCTTCTGTCTGTATAACAATCCAGCCCCTCATATGTTACACTATTTTTGAAAAAAAAATTAGCCGTTAGCCGTTAGCAATTAGCTGTCAGCATGCAAACAAAAGCGCATTTTCATTCGCCTCACTACAATCTATATTTTAGCACATCAAGCGCCTTGATACAAATTGTAGTAATCTTTCTGTCAACATCTAACATCTAATAACTAACATCTAACGGCTAACCGCTAACCGCTAACTGCTAACGGCTATCACTCCCCCGCCGATCACGCGGTCGGCTTCGTCGTAAAACACCGCCGACTGTCCGGGGGCAGGCGCACGCACGGGCATTTCAAATACAACGTGCGCGGTATCGTCCCCCGTCCGCTCCACTGTGCCGACGGTGCCGCCGTCGTGGTAGCGGATTTTGATCTTGGCGCGCACCCGCTCTCCGGGCGCCGGATCGGGTATGCTCAGGAAACGGAGGTCACGGCAGTCCAGCTCCGTGCGGTAAAGGGCTTCCTCAGAGGAAAGAACCACTTCATTGGCTGCGGCGTTGATCTCCTTGACATAGGCGGGAACGCCCAGCGCAATGCCCAGTCCCTTGCGCTGCCCTACGGTGTAATGAATGATCCCCTTGTGCGTGCCGAGAATATGCCCCTCTTCATCCACAAAACACCCCGGCTGCGGCACATATTCCTCGGCGCTTGCCTCTATAAAATCGGCGTAGCTGCCGTCGGTGACAAAGCAGATTTCCTGTGAATCCGGCTTTTGCGCCACCGCCAGCCCCACCCGTTCCGCGATGGAACGCACCTCGTCCTTGGTGAGCTGCCCCAGCGGCATAAGCGTGCGGGAGAGCTGCTCCTGCGTGAGCTGCCAGAGCATATAGGTCTGGTCTTTCCGCGCGGAACGAGCCTTTTGCACCGTATATCGGCCGTTGGGCAGGCGCACGACCGAGGCATAATGCCCCGTCGCCACATAATCCGCCCCCATCACCTGCGCCGCGTGCAGCAGACCTTCCCATTTGATACGGCGGTTGCAGACAACGCAGGGGTTGGGCGTCACGCCCTGCAAATATCCATCCACAAACGGCGTGACAATCTCGCGGCGGAAATCGGACAGGCAGTTGACGGCGTAATAGGGCATTTCGAGCTGCCGGGCCACCTCCTGCGCGTCGTCGATCTCACAGCAGCGGCTTTCCCGTCCGTCGGCGGTCAGCCATGTGCGCAGCGTCACGCCGATGACCTCATAGCCCATCGCTTTGAGCAAATAGGCCGTCACGGCGCTGTCCACACCGCCCGACATCCCCACAATGACCTTTTTCATATCGCCTGCGTCATCACCTTTTCCGCGTATTGTTTCGTTAGCGCCAGTCCTTTTGCGGTGAAATTGTCCCCATAGATTTCCCGAATTTTCACGGCATAGCGGTTTTGCTCGTCAAGCAGCTTGTTTTCCTGATAGGCCAGCACGTCAAACACATTCCAAGGGGCGGACAGCGAAACAAAAAACACGCGCATATCGCTCAGAATTTCAGCCGCCGCCTCTTTGATTCCCTTGGCGGAACCGGGTACGTCGGGATTCAGAACGGTCACGGCTCCGTCGTCGTACCGCGCGGCCTGCTGAAAATTGCGGACAGCGATCTTCTGGGCGTTTTCGTCGGGCGCGCCGTCCTCTGACGACATCAGATACAAAATCAAGAGCTGAATGAACGCGATATCCTTCTCAAAAATACCTTCGGGGGTCAGCGGATTGACATCCAGCATGCGAAGCTCTATATGGTTCACCCCGTTGTCCCGCAGATGATCGAGGCGGTTTTCCCCTTTGGGTTTCAGACGGATGGGATAGTACAGTTCCGAGGGGGACACGATAGCGCCCTCCTTGATGTAACGCCAGATGCTTTCGGTGTAAGCCTCTATGTCGGTATAATCGAACACCGGCACAAACGGATTCCAGTAGCCGCTGTCGCCGCAGCGCGCCGATGCATACTGTCCGCCCGCCGAAGCGTCGTCAAAGAGCGAGGAGTCGCTCACGGAACTGGCGGCGGTGAGATACACGATCAGCCAGCCGTATTCCGCCAGCCGCCCCGCAAGCGAGAGATACACGGCGTTCTTGTAACGGGCGAAGTCCTCTTCCCCGCTTTCTTCAAAGCCTGCTTTCAGCAGTTCGTCGTCAAAGGAAAAATTACAGTGAATGCCGCAGAAAAGCATTTTCCTCTTGCCGTATTTCTGCGCCAGATATTGTCGGTAGGTCATTTTGGGCGTGAGGTTCCCCGCAAACCGCGCAATGGGGATTTCGTCCTCACCGCTGATGCGAGGCGGATTGGAAAAGGGCCACAGATATTCCGCTCCTTCGTTCCGGGGCAGCAATTGTCTCACCGCACGGGCGTGAAGCGCGCCCAGTGACCGGACAACGGCGGCGGGGCTTTCCTCGGGAGGCGTGATGATCTCCACCTGATTTTCACAGAAATCGCGGGTGATGCTTTCGTCCTCACCGAACGGGTGCGCCGTCTGCGCCAGCGCGCCGCTGGCATCCACGCGAAGGGTTTCCCTTTCCAGACCAAACTGACCGCTATAGGCGCGCTCCCTGATCAGGGGATTGTCAAAATTGAATGTCATAGCCGATCTTCCTTTCCTAATACAGATACCGATCTTATACAGACAATCGCCGCCATCGGCGGCAGCCGTCAAAGCGCCGCGTATTCCCGGATAAAGCGGTCAAGCGGAACGCCGTTTTCCAGCCCCTCCGCCAGGCGGCGCGCCGGAGAGGTCAGCGTTTTCGCGCGCTCGTACAGCGGCGCGAGATAGCCCTCCTCGTTGAGTCCGCGCTCCCGCAGTCCGTCGGCGGCAATGTCCAGCACGTCCGTGATGAGAGAGGACACCGCCCCACGGTCGAGAAAGGTCGGAAACGGGCGGCGGTTGAGAAGTTCCCGCAGTTCGGCGGCATTGTAGCCCTTGTGATAAAGGCTCCTGTCCTCGTCAAGCCGCCGGGTCAGATCGGGCAGCCGCTCCATCAGTCCCGTGTGAAACGCCGAAACCGACATGATGTCCCGCACCGGCTGGGTACAGACACTGCGGAACTCCACTGTCCCGCGGTAGGTCAGGTCTTCAAATTTGAACGACCGCAGGTAATCGAGGTCTTCGATGCGGGGCGCAAAACGGATGGCATGATACCCGCCGTCGCTGAAATATTCGCCCTCCACGCTGTCGGAGGAAAAGTAATCTTCGAGACGGGTGGGGGCGAAATTGATATACTTCCCGTCGCGCTCCACACAGTAGAGGCTCATGGATTTGATGTAGGAGGAAATCTCCTCCGACGAGGTAAACGCCACGCGGTACATATCAACATTGTGGCGGTTCAGCCCGTGCAGGCTGTTTTTCCAGAAGCCGTCCCGCCCGCACAGGATCTCATGATGACGACCCCACAGGGAATTGGCGAAAATCACCGATTTGAGCGGCTCCAGCCTGGTGAAGGTATTGAACACCTCCGGCAGCGTCTGTTCCTCCGCGTCGAGCTGCACCTGCGCCGCGCAGGAGAACAGCCCGAAATTGGGATTGCTGTGAAAGGGAATGGCGTTGCCGTATTTGGGATAGGATTGCAGATGATGAAACAGCATCCGGTAGCGTCCGTTGGCAATCGGCACATTGCGGTTGACCGCGTAATGGGGATTCACGCCCATGCCAGTGAGAGTATGACCGTATTCCGACAGGAAATCCTGCATAAAGGTGTAGTACGTCCTGAAACGCGCGTCAATCACCTTGATGTCGCATTCCGTGCCGAAGGACAGCTCCAGCGTGTTGTAACTGCAATCATAGGAAAGCGTATCGTCGTTTTGAGGGCAATGCGCCGCGTAGATATACCCCTCGTCGTCGCGGTGGATGTCGTCAAATCCAAAACGGGCGATGAACGCGTCGGTCAGCGCATGCACCACATCAAAATCCACCGGCGCGTCCTTCAGATTGACGACGGGCAGTTCAAATTCCACGCCGACACACGGCTTGCGTGCGCGCTGGGTGGGCTTGATATATTTATTGTAAATCGCCGTATCAAGGCTTTCATCGAGAAACCGTGCCATGCCGTTTTCCCCTTTCTCACAGGTTATAGTCCAGTGTAATGCGTCCCATCACATCGAGGTATTCGTTGTGATGATCTCTTCCTCTGTATTGCAGCGTTCCCTCGTCATACACCAGCAGCGAATTGAGGGGCAGCGGCTCCCAGCCCTGCGGCTCGAGCGGCGTGGTGGAGAACATCGCGCCGCCGTCCCCGTTTCTGACAAAGAGGGTATCGCGCATATTGACGTGAACATACATTTTATTGCCGTCATAAATCAGCAGATTGAGCTTGTTGCGGTAGGACAGCTCATCCACCGCCTGCTCCACCACCTTGAAGCGTTCAAAGGAATGGAGCGGGTCGGCGCGTCCCGCCGACTTCTTGTTCAGCAGGTCGATGAGGTACAGCAGAATCCGCTCGCTGTCGGTGTCCCCCACCTGCTGCCTGCGATAGGGCAGCAGTTCGTTGCCGCTGAAAATCGTGCCGTTGTGCATAAGCGTCCAGGTGCGTCCGTCGCTGTCGGTGCGCACAAAGGGGTGGCAGTTTTCCGGCTTGACCCCGCCGATGGTCGCGCGCCGGATATGCGCCAGCAGCACCTTGCTGTCGGGCAGCGCGTCGATCAGACCCGGCAGGCGCTCGCTTTTTTCGGCAGAAATCATTTCGGTCTGCACCTTCACCGTTTTCATCCGGCTGCTGTCGCCGTCATCGCCGCCGTCAAAGGTCGCCAGCCCCCAGCCGTTGGGGTGATGCACGCTGTGGCGGAAAAATTCTCTCAGATAGGGTTTCAGGTTTTTCTCCCGTCGGGAAGAAAAACCGAACAATTCGCACATGTCAATCCGTCTCCCTTCCATATATCCTACTAAATAGATATATATTATGGGGTATATTGTATCACAACCCCCTTCTCTTGTCAAGCCGATAGGGAAAAATCATCTGTTTTTCACTTTTTCAACGAAAAAATCCGAAAAAAGCTTGAAAACATACAAAACCTATGTTATTATTAGGTTATAGCATTAAAAAATGAGGTGACGTCAAATGAAAATATCAACAAAAGGACGGTATGCGCTGCGCATGCTGATTGATCTGGCGGAGCATCAGAACTGCGGATATATCCCCCTGGGAGACATCGCCAAACGGCAGAATATCTCCAAAAAATATCTCGAACAGATCATCCCTATTCTCGGCGGGGCGAATATCCTGCGTACCACGCGGGGCGCACAGGGCGGCTATATGCTGTCGAGAACCCCCGAAAGCTACACGGTAGGCGAAATTCTGCGGCTCACGGAGGGAAGCCTCTCCCCCATTGACGACATTCAACTAAAGCAGGGAGAATATGAGGAAACTGCCGAAGCGGTGCTTCTGACCGTATGGCAGGGGCTCCGCCGGGTGGTGAGCCAATACCTCGATTCCATCTCCTTGCAGGATATGGTGGAAATGCGGCAGGAGCAGTATATGAATAATTATATGATTTGATGACCGTCAAAAACGTCAAAAAAACAACCGCCTCCGGATGGATTTTCCGAAAGCGGTTGTTTTTTTATAGGAGTGATAAAAAGACAGGCAATTACTTATTGCGTGTACGGACGTCAAACGCCACGGCAATGATGAAGATAATACCCTTGACGATGTACTGATAGGAAATATCGACCATCATCAGGTTCATGCCGTTGGTCAGCGCCATGATAACAAACGTACCGACAATGGCGTTTGTGACCTTGCCAACGCCGCCGCTGACAGCTGTGCCGCCGATGTAGGAGGAAGCGATAGCGTCCATTTCAAAGGCGTTGCCGGCGGTAGGAGTGGCGGAAGACAGACGGGAGGTATAGAGGATACCCGCAACAGCCGCCAGCACCGACATGGAGCAGAAGGCGAACAGTGTGACCTGCTTGACGTTGACGCCGGAAAGCTCCGCCGCCTGGTCGTTGCCGCCGATGCCGTAAATGTAACGACCGAGCTTTGTCTTGCTGAGCATAAAGGTGTAAATAGCGAGGATCACGCCGACGATCACCGCACTCCAGGGAATGCCTCTGTAGGTGGCAAGCACCCAGCAGATCCCGAGGATAATGCCGGAAATCAGAACCATCTCCGCCACAAAGATCGGCGTCGAAACAACCTCAAACTCATACTTCTGCTTGTTCTTGCGGTTCCTGATCTGGGTCAGAATCACAATGATAACAGCCAATATGCCGACAATCATGGTGGCCAGATGAATGCCAAGATTGTTGGGAATATCCGGAATAAAGCCGTTGCAGAGGGCGAGGAAACCCTTCTGGCTGACAACGATCGTGCCCGATTCCGCCAGCGTGCGGGAAAGCAGTCCGCGGAAAATGAACATACCCGCGAGGGTCATAACGAAGGCGGGAACGCCGAGACGGGTAATGACGGTACCCTGATAGAGACCGATGACAAGACCGACAAGCAGTACGATGAGAATGGCGAGCCATTCGTTCACGCCGTAGCGCTGCATGAGAATCGCAGCGAGCGCACCGGTAAAGCCTGCCACATATCCGACCGAAAGATCAATGTGCTTGAGAATCAGGATCAGCGTCATGCCGATGGCCAGCACGCCGACATAAGCCGCCTGGTTAAACAGGTTGGTGATATTGGAGGCTCTGAAGAATTTGCCGCCCGACCAGATCTGGAATACCAGCATGATGACGACCAGCGCAATGTACATCATGTAGCTCTTGACGTTGGTTTTTAAAAGCTCCGCAACCTCTGCGCCTAAAGATTTCTTTTTAGTATCCATAGTATTATCTCCCTCAATCGCTGTTAATGGCCATCTTCATGACCTTTTCTTCTGTGGCGTCCGCCGCGTCAAGTTCGCCGGTGATCTGTCCCTCGCTCATGACATAGAGGCGGTCGGACATACCGAGTACCTCGGGCAGTTCGGAGGAAATCATGATAATGCTCATACCTTCCTCCACCATCTTATTCATCAGCGAATATATTTCAAACTTCGCGCCGACATCTATGCCTCGCGTAGGCTCGTCGAGTATCAGCACCTTCGGCTCGGTAAACAGCCACTTGGCAATCTGCACCTTCTGCTGGTTGCCGCCCGAGAGATTGTTGACCTTTTGAGCAATAGACGGTGCCTTGATGTTGATATCGTCCTTATACTGGTTGGCAACCACAATCTCCTTGTTGGAATCAATGGCAAGCCCGCTTGCGATCGCCTTCAGATTGGCAAGCGTGGTATTGTAGCGGATATCCTGAATCAGCACCAGTCCGTTGCCCTTGCGGTCTTCCGATACATACGCCAGACCGTTACGGATGGCATCGCGGGGGCTTTTAAACCGGGTGGTCTTTCCGTCGAGCGTCACCTCGCCGGACTTGATCCGGTAGCCGTAGGGATTGCCGAAGACCGACAGCGCGCATTCCGTGCGCCCCGCGCCCATGAGCCCCTGCAGACCGACGATCTCGCCCTTGCGCACATTGAGATTGACGTTTTTGAGTATCTCGCGCCCGGTTTTGGGATCCTCCACCGTGAGATTCTTAATCTCAAACATGACCTCGCCAATGTGCTTTTCCTCCCGCTTGGGGTACACGTCGTCGATGCTGCGTCCGACCATGTTGCGGATGATGTTGGCCTCCGAAATATCGTCGGTCTTCGCGTCGAGCGAGCAGATGGTCGCGCCGTCGCGCAGCACGGTGATGGTGTCCGCAATGGCCGTCACTTCCCGCAGCTTGTGGGAAATCATGATACAGGTGATGCCCTGTTCCTTCAGCTCGCGCATGATATCGAGAAGGTTTTTACTGTCGTCCTCGTTCAAAGAGGAAGTAGGCTCGTCAAAGATGATGAGTTTACAGTTCTTTGAAAGTGCCTTGGCGATTTCCACCAGCTGCTGGTTGCCTGTATTGAGACGCTTGATCGGCATGGAAGGATCCACATTGAGCCGTACCTTTTGCAGCATTTCCTTCGCCTTCACGATGGTTTCGTTCCAGTTGATCTGACCGCCTGAGGTGATCTCGTGTCCGAAATAGATGTTTTCATAAATAGGAAGCTCCGGAAAAAGCGCCAGCTCCTGATAGATGATAGCGATACCTTTGCCCTCGCTGTCCGCTATGCCGTGGAACTTCTGCACTTCTCCTTCATAGATGATGTCGCCCGTGTAGGTGCCGTACTTCCACACGCCGGAAAGTACCTTCATCAGCGTCGATTTGCCGGCGCCGTTTTCACCTACCAGACAATGAATCTCACCCTTTCGGACTTTGAAATTCACATTGTCAAGCGCCTTTACACCCGGAAACTCCTTGGTAATATTCCTCATTTCGAGGATGTATTCATTTTCCATATTACCGGCTCCTGTTCTGTCGTTTGGTAAAAGACTATCTGATAATACAATAGCCGATTCCAAGACTGGCCTTTAATGGCTGGAGCCTCAGAACCGACTTGCAATTAAGATTTATCTGTTATTCGCGATTCGTAGCGAACGCCTGAGCGTATCGTCAATTATTTCGCAGCGTCGATCTTCGCCTGATCAAAGGAACCTGCCGCGATGAGTTCCGCGAGCTTATCCTTATCGACAACGGTCACGGCGCACTCAACAGAAGGAACGTCCTTGGTCTGGTTGTTGTAGGTGGTATCGGTGCTGGGGGTGCTGCCGCCGAGGATGGAGCTGACCAGATCACAGGTGGTCTTTGCCAGTGTGGAGGTATCCTTCCACACGGTCATGCTCTGCTTGCCGTCCTGGATATACTTAAGGGAAGCCATTTCAGCGTCCTGACCGGTGATAACATAGCTGGTCACAGCGGAATCAGCGGTGAAAGCGTCCGCAATCGCACGGGCGGTACCGTCATTGGGAGCGAGAATCGCAACATCGCCCTTTGCTTCGGCAGAAGCAGCAACGAGGTTAGCCTCTGCAAGAGACTTCGCGGTAGCGAAATGTATCATGATCGTTGTCAGGATCAAGCGCCTTGCCGGAGTAATCAGCGATAGCGGGGCAGTTTTCAACAACAAACTGACCGTCCGCAACCGCCTTGTTCAGCACGGACCATGCGCCGGCAAAGAAGATGAACGCGTTGTTATCGGTCACAGCGCCGGAGTAGATATACAGCGGTACGCCGGTCTGATCCTTGTAAGCGTCGATGAGGTACTGACCCTGTGCAACGCCGACAGCGAACGAGTTGAAGGTAACATAGTAGTCAACAGACTCCGTGCCGGTGATCAGACGGTCGTAGCAAACGACGTCCACGCCAGCCGCCTTCGCCTTGTTGACAGCCGCACCTGCCGCAGTAGCGTCCTGTGCGCAGATAACGAGAACCTTGATGTTCTTTTCAAGCAGCGCTTCCACGTTGCTCAGCTCAACATCGGACTTGCCCTGAGAGAAAAGAACCTCTGAGGAGAATCCGGCGGAATCGAGCGCGTCCTTGAAAGATGCCTCGTCCTGCAGCCAGCGGGGTTCTTCTTTGGTGGGAAGAACGATACCGACATCTACGGCTTCTTCTTCGTTGTTGCAGGCAGTCAGCGTCAGCGCCATGGCTGCGAGCATTGCCACAGAAAGAATGAGTGCTAAGATTTTTTTCATCAGAAAATCCTCCTAAAATTTTTTGGGATATTTTTTATCCCGATTGACTTCGTTTTACTATACTATTTTGATTATTTCAAGTCGATTTATACACAATTTTTTAACGATTTTTCATAGCATTATCACCAAATTACGAACAGCGGTCTTGACAAACCGTCTGATACCACCTTACAATAGAAGCAGACTGATGAATGCCGAGAGGAGTTTACCTATGAAAATCGAACACATCGCCATGTACGTCAGCGACCTCGAAGCCGCCCGGGAATTTTTTGTCCGCTATTTCGGCGGACACGCGGGCAGCCTTTACCGCAACCGGACAACCGGGTTCCGTTCCTATTTCATTTCGTTCGACGACGGGGCGCGGCTCGAAATCATGACCCGACCGGAGCTGACGGACGAAGAAAAGCCGCGCAGCCGCACCGGATATATCCACCTGGCCTTTTCCGTGGGCAGCAGGGAAAGGGTGGATCAACTGACGCAGCGGCTTAAAACCGACGGCTACACGGTTATCAGCGGTCCGAGAATCACCGGCGACGGCTATTATGAAAGCTGCGTCGCGGCGATAGAAGGCAACCAGATCGAAATCACTGTCTGACACGCGGCGGAAGCCGATAAAGCATTGACAGGGCGGCGTTCCGAAGGAGTTTATCCCGCAGACCGCCGCCCTGTATCAGCTTGTCTTTCTGTATTCACTCGGCGTGCAGCCGTATTTTCGTGAGAAAAGTTTGGTGTAGTAGCTGGGATGACTGAACCCGCAGCGCAGCGCAATTTCCGTAATGCTTTGCGGAGTGTTTCTGAGCAGCTGACAGCTTTTTTCCAGCCGGTAGGAATTCACTATTCTGTATTCACTCGGCGCGCAGCCGTATTTTCGAGAGAGAAGTTTGGTGTAGTAGCTGGGATGAATGAACCCGCAGCGCAGCGCAATTTCCGTAATGCTTTGCGGAGTGTTTCTGAGCAGCTGACAGCTTTTTTCCAGCCGGTAGGAATTCACAAAGTCGATAGGCGACTCTCCGAGGTATTTTTTGAAAATCAGACAGCATTTGCTCCGGCTGACATGACCCGACGCGGCGATTTCCGTGAGGGTCAGCGGCTCCGCGTAGTGGCAGAATATGTAGGACGCCATCTCTCTTTGCAACTGCCTGTCCGCGTGGCGCTCCGCCCCTGCCCCCATCGGCAGGGCTTCACAGCATCGGTAAATCACGCTCCACACCCTGCCGAGACAGCCGATCACTTCCCACTCATACCCGGGCGCCGCCGTTTCCCGCAGCGCCGCCATCTCCCGCATACAGCCGGCAATCGACCGGTAATCGCCGCTGTCGCTCTCCGGCAGCAGCAGATATTCTATCCCCTCGTTGCCGATAATCGGCTCCGCCATGGTCTGAAACAGCCTGGCATTGACCCGGAGGAGCGACGGGTGAAACAATACGCAGATAAAATCGCATTCCCTGTCGTCCGCCGAAAAGCCGTAGTGAAGCTGCCGGGCATTGACAAACAGCATGCTGTGCTCCGACAGTCTGACCGTCTTTCCGTTGATTTCATAGTTCATTTCGCCGCTCACAATATAAATGAGTTCTATATCCTCATGCCAGTGACAGATCACCCGTCGGTTGGGATAATCGGACAACCGGGGTTTTATGATTTTGACGGGCAGCTCGGGGATATTGTAAAAGATAACTTCCGACGAATCGTGCATGACCTGTATATGAATCACCGTCATCCGCTCCTTCCGATACGATTGTTATAATAATCCGCTATTTTTCTTATAGAAATCCTGTTTTTTTGATATTATAATAATACCATAAGCAAGGTCGGAAAAGCAATAGAGGAGTGATAATATGCACGAAAAAAAGAACTTTTACAAAAAACTTTTCTCGCTGGTACTGCCGCTCGCGCTGCAAAATCTGATGTCCGCCATCGTCAGCGCGTCCGACGCCATCATGCTCGGTTTTCTGAACCAGGATTCCCTGTCGGCGGTTTCGCTGGCGACACAGGTGCAGTTTGTCCTCAATCTGTTTTTTGTGGCGCTTACCATCGGCACCACCATTTTAGCGGCGCAGTATTGGGGCAAGGGAGATATTCCCGCGGTGGAAAAGACGCTGGGCATCGCCACACGGTTTTCGCTGCTTATTTCCTTTGTTTTCTTTGCGGCGGCGCTGGGCTGTCCTTCGCTGCTCATGCGGATTTTCACCAATGAGGAAGTGCTGATCCGGCTCGGCGTCCCCTACCTGCGCATCGTCAGCTTTTCCTATCTGCTCATGGGCTTTTCGCAGATCTACCTCTGCATCATGAAAAACAGCGGACGGACGCTTCGCAGCACGGTTTACAGTTCCACCGCCATGGTGCTTAACCTGATTTTAAACGCGCTGCTGATTTTCGGAGTGGGAGGACTGCCCGCGCTCGGCATCGAGGGCGCCGCCTATGCGACCCTCATCGCCCGGTTGACGGAGGCGGCGCTCGTCCTGATCGAAAACGGCAGGAAGGTACCCGTCAAAATC
>CACWOA010000017.1 GCA_902762395.1 uncultured Ruminococcus sp. | reverse complement strand
GTATAGTATGTGATGCGCCGGCACAGAAGATCGTGAACCAGACAGCGCCGGAGCCGCTGAGAAACAAGCGGATCGTCGCGCTGGTTGTCTTGCTGGTGACGGTGGGACTTGTTTACTGGACGGCGTTTTTTTCCGGGATGATTCAGTGGGACATATCCTATAGCAGCGTAAAGGACAGAATAGCGGCCGTTTCCGTCAGCGACTCAGCGCATGCCGCGGGACAAAAGGCAGGACAAAGGGAATTGATTGTCTACAGCGGAAAGCCGGATTTTCATGAGAATGCCTGTTGCGAAATCACGGGAGAAAAAGACGGCATAAAGCAGGTTGAGGTGACGATGTATCTGTCGCGCGGCTGGTGGGATATCGTCGATTATCTCGGCAAGGTACGCGAAACAGCGGGCGATATCGACTGGAATCACCTCGGGCAGCCGTATTCTTTGACGGAGCAAATCCAAAGGATGGCAGCGCAGGTGCGGGCGCTGGACGGGCTGCAAGTGATTTATGAGGTGACGTCCCCGGAAAGCGGCGAGGATCATCTGCCGCTGCGTGAAGATATCCGAGAATCTTTCAACGGAAATCAGGGGAATGTGACGGTGTATCATGATATTGAATCCTTTGACAAGGCGGAAGGCGGCGAGATTGTCGCGGTCTATTACGGCAGGTTTAAAGTCAACCGTGCTTCGGAAATCTCCTATAGCGGCAGCCGTCATTTGCTGTGGGCGAAAGATGGGGATGACGGGGCAGCGTAAGAAATGCAAAGATACGGAAAAGAGAAAAGGTAAAAAGAGGCAAAAGGCAATTCTGTTTTTGCTTGACTGTGGTTTACAAACATGGTACAATTTAAATAGGGGAAAGGATGTGATTCCAATGGCGGTGAGTCGCGAATATAAGGACAGACTATTCAAATTTATCTTTGGCAATCCCGACAACAAGCAGTGGACGTTGAATCTCTACAACGCGATCAATGATTCTCATTATACCGATTTATTTCAGACACAACCGTGAGCTGATGGAGAAGTGCTGACCGCTGGAGGATTACGCGAAGTTTGTGGACTGTGTCCGTGTCAATCAGAAGACGGCGGCCTCTCTGGAGGAAGCGATTGACGAGGCGCTGAACGAACTGGAAGACGAATCGCCGGTCAAGGCGTTTCTCATAGCCAACAAGGCAGAGGTGAAGAATATGTGTATCACAGAATACGATGAGGAGAGAACCCTCGCTGAATTGCGGGAAGAATACCTGGAAGAAGGCCTGAAAAAGGGCATACAGCAGGGCATGGAAAAAGGCATGGAAAAAGGTATGCAACAAGGTATGCAACAAGGGATGCAACAAGGGAAGACGAAAGGCAAAAAAGAGGGAAAATTCGATATGCTGGCGGAACTGGTGTCGGACGGTCTGCTGACGTTGGCGCAGGCTGCCGAAAAAGCCCAGATGTCGATTCCCGAATTCCAGCACAGAATGAGTTTACCGTCCTGAACCCGTTGAAATCAGAAAAAAAGTGAAAAATTAAAATTTAAATTTTACTGTTGTATTGCAATTGATGTCTGCTTTTAGTATAATAAAAGCAGACATCCTTTTTGTAGGAGAAAAATGCCCCGACTATAAAAGCAAACCCAGTGAATGGCAAAAGAGGCGAATTTTTTATGGTATGCCCCCATTGCGGAAGACGCACCTTTCGAGGTGAGACAATATGCCCCAAGTGCGGCGCGAAAATGCCGCCCAAAAAAAACATGACAGAGGGAGAGAGCTTTATTATGAACGAAATGTTTAATCTGAATGAGAATGCAATTCCAATGCCCGGTGAGAACGCGGCGCCTGTCCAGCCTGCCAAGTCCCCGCTTCCCGAAGAACCGACGGACGAGGTTTTTGTTCCCGCGCTGGAGTTTCCTATGGAGCCGAAGGATGCGGTCTCCTCAGCGGACGATGATTTGTCGTCGAGCTTTTACGGTTCCTACGGCGATGTGGCGGACAATGTGCCGATGACCATGCCGCAGACTTCCGAGACAGATGTGGTTGTTCAAGAGCCGGTTATTGCCATGCCGTCGCCTGTTTTGCTGCCCGACGACGGATTTGAAGACCTGGAACTGCCGGATGATCTGCCGCCGATTCCCGCGCCTGTGGCGGACAATACGGTCAAAAAGAGCATGGGCTACGAAACCACCGTCAAGCTGGCGAATGCCCGCCGTGCCGACAAAAACGAAAAGCCCCTCAACGAGCCGATCAAGACCGAAAGACCCACCTACACGCCCAAGCCCCGGGAATTTGACGGTATTGCTTCGGGAACCGCGCACGTCAGCGGCGGTCTGCCGGAACTGCGGGATGACCAGATGTATGTCGCGCTCACTCACAAGGAACTGCGCCGCCTCAAAAGCCGCCGGTTCAGAGGACTGGGCGTTGTCGCGACGCTTTGTCTTGCAATTATCGCCTCCTTCTGCATCTGGAGCTATGCCCATTCCTTTGCCGACCCGCTGGTAGGGCGCTGGAACGGCAATGTGGATTCCGCCAATCTCCCCATTGAGGCGATTCAGAGTATGAGCGCCGGCAAGGTGGATTCCACATGGGAATTTGGCAGCAGCGGTTCGCTGTATGTCAATCTGGTGATCAATGAAACGCCTATCAGTCTCAATGGCAGCTATACCGAGATGAAGGACGAAAACGGCGAACAGTATTTGTCAATGGAACTCAACAATCCGATGGATTCCAATGCCTATACCTTTAATATGTATTACACTGTTACCGGTACAGTGCTGCAATTCAATGACATGGAAGGCATGGGCATGGAAATTGATTTGACGAAGGAATGATGGATGATGTTTTGTAAAAAGTGTGGGGCGAAGCTGGGCAGTAAAGACAAGTTCTGTCCCAATTGCGGCAGCCCCATCATGGCTTCCCCCGCAGGCGGACGTCCGCAGGCAGCGCAGCCGCCGCAGGGGGCCTATGCCAATCAGGGGGCGCAGCCGCCGCAGGGAGGCTATGCCAATCAGGGGGCGCAGCCGCCGCAGGGAGGCTATGCCAATCAGGCGTCCCGATCCGCGGTACAGCAGAACGTGCCTCCTACCCGTTCTTCCGCAGCGTCACAGGCTTCGGGAAATGTGAGGTATGTGCAGGTGGATCCCCAGACCGGCAAAATTGCCTCCTCGCCGCACGGCAAGTCCCGCTCCGAATCGTTTATGCAGTGGATGACGATCGCGTTTATTGCCATCGGACTGGTGATCGTGATGGTGGCGGGGTCCATGTTCATTTCGGGCTACATGGTCAAGAGCGTCTTTGCGGATAACGTGGTGTCCCGTCCGATAGATGATTTTGTCACGTCGGAAGAAGAACTGCAGGTCAGTTCGGAGGAGGAAGCGGAGGAAATCTCTTCGGAGACGGACTTCTCCTCGGAAGCCGCAGGTTCCTCGGAAGAGATTTCCTCGGAAGCCGAGAATAAGAATGTCCCCGAAAAACTGCGTGCAAGCTATATTCAGAGTCATCTGAAGGGAAAATGGACTACCAGCATTCCTTATAAATCCATGTCGCTGCCTGCCACGCTGGTGTTTGACGGTAAGGGCAAATGCAGTTGTGAGATGAAGGCGTTGTTTATCACCAAAAAATTTGACGGCACCTACACCGTCAAGGATGGCGGACGGTGCGCCATTACGCTCAACGGTCTGGATGAATATGTCAGCGATGGCAATACACTCGAAGGCGACATTGAGATTGTGAAGGACGACAAGATCAATTTTACAGTCGGGGATGTTGTGTGGGAATTAAACAGAGCGTAATTTTTGGACGCGATTTTTGGCAATATTTTGTGAGGTGGATTGCCTATGAGATGTCCTGTGTGTAATCTTGAACTGAATCCGCTTTCGGAAAGGTGCCCGAATTGCGGCACCTCTGCCAGACGTGCCAAGCCTGACGGAGACACGATGACCAGAGTCCGTCGGCAAATCGCCGTCGTGCGCGGAGAACATGAGGTTTCCGATGAGGATTTGTCGGACGCCTCTTTTTCTCCTGTGCTCAAATTTGACCGACCGGAGGAGAAGCAGCCGCAGGCAGCCGCAGCACCATCGGAAACGATTCCCGACAATCCCGCCGATAATTTTGAAACGCCTGCCTTTACCCCGGTGGATATCATTGACATGGTGGAGGACGGTGAAAGCGAAGCGCAACGGCGGCACAGAAACCTTGCCTCCAGCATCCGCCACATCCAGCGCAACAAGGAGGATGACCTGCTGGCGGAGTATTATTTCAAAGACGGCATTTCCGATCTGGAACGGCTGCAATTGGAGCGCAGTTTTGCGGAGCTGGAAAAAGAGAAGGACAAAAACGCTCCCTCCCAGTCCTCCCGAGGGGAAGACGCCCCTGTCCATGAACCGCCGCAGGAAGAAGAAATGTCCGAAGCGGCCAGGCGGCTGAGTGAATTTCCCGAAGAAAGCGGCATCGACAAGGTGCTGACCTCCATCGGGGAAACCTATGACGCGCTGCTTCTCAAAGGCAGACAGCGCGCCGACAGACTGATTCACGGACGGCTGGGGCGGATCTACAACGCGTTTGACCGTCGCACCGCGCCGTTTCTGAATGCCCTGCTTGAAAAGTTTTACTATGTAAGATTTAAGGATATGCGACGCAGACGGACGGATGACGAAGCGGAAAAGAGAAGACTCCGGCGGAACGTGTGGAGCGTCTGCGGCGTGATCCTGGCGGTGGCGGTCTGTGCGGCTGTCTTTATCGCGTCGCTGTTTTCGGAGCCGATCAACGGCAAATGGATTGTATCTTATGACGTGAGCGGCTCGCCCAATATTATTATGGAGTTCCAGCCGGGCGGAAGCGCCTCCATACAGGTGAAGTCGGAGGATGGCTGGCACATTCACCGGCAGGGGCGCTACAAAACGCAGCGCAGGAACGGACATGATATGCTGACCATCACCTATGAGGACGGCAGCGTGTCGCGGCTGTATTATGAAATCGACGGGAAAATCGGTACCTTTACCAATGTAGATACCAACATGGAGACGGAGTATCGGCGAAAATAGAGCAGTCATGCTGTGAGTGATGATTACATGAAAACAATTTTAAATATTACGGATTGTATATTATATCTAAAATATACAGGCAATTGAAGGAGATGCGTTTTTCAATGAATTTTAACGGCTATCAGGATATGGACGGACAAAGGCTGTCCTCTTTTGGGATGAATGAAAATATCGCGGCAGTGTTGACGCTGGCGGGTACAGGCGTGATTCTCTTTTTGCCCAAGCTGTGCTGGCTGGCGTGGATTTTGCCGCTGGTGGTGATGATCGTGGAGCGTCAGAGTTTCTATGTCAAAAAATGCGCGGCACACGGACTGGCCGCCACATTGGTGGCGATGGCATTCATGGCGCTATGCGGTTTATTGTTTATCCTGTCGGGAACCCTGTCGGCAGGGGGACTGCTGACCCTTTTGACGGAAGGCACGGATAAGAGCGACTGGCCTGCGATCATCGGCGCGCTGCTGCTCACGGCGGCGGGTGTTTTGCTCGTGTGGATTGTCCGGTTGGTGTTTGTGATCTTTTTGGGAGTGGCGGCATACAAGGCATGGCGGTATGGTTACATTAACATTCCCATTGCCTCCGCATTGGTCAGAAAAATCAATAAAAATTACGCTTAATAATATTTGATATTAAAATTACATTTTGTAATCAACAAGAGGTGCAGACGTATGAATACAAGAAAATCGGATTTGTTTGACTTGGATGAAAATATAGCCGCTCTTTTGGTGGCGGTCGTGCCGCTGGCTGTCAGTATGATCGGCTTTGTGAGTTATGTGGCATGGGTGGTGCCGCTGGTGGCCCTCCTGATGGAAAAGCGCAGCGGACTGGTGCGCATCACCGCCGGACAGATGCTGGCACTGACGGTGGCGATGACCGTATGCGCGGCGTGCAGAGGCATTGTCAATGCCGTCTGGGACGGGGACGGTCTGTTTTTCATTCCGCGAATGCTGATGGGAATGTCTTTTTCACTCGCGCAGGTGGCGTGTCTGGTGCTGGGCATTCTGGTGGCGTATCACGGTTATCACGGCAGGGTGTTTGAGATTCCCACTGTGACAGCGTGGATTAAGAAGCAGATTCATACCGATGAGTAATCAAAAAAATATGTTTCCCTATCAACTCATTCGCTCTAAGCGAAAAACGATTTCGCTGCAAATCAATGAAAACTGTGAAGTGGTCGTGCGCGCGCCGATGCGTATGCCCCGTGAAGAGATTGACCGCATGGTGGAGCGTCATACCGACTGGATCGAGCGGCACATGCCGGCGGCAAGGGAACGCATGGAACAGGCGCGGCGTGTGACCCCCGCGCTGATGGCGGAGCTGGCGGAACGCGCCCGCCGCGATATCCCGCCGAGAGTGGCGCATTACGCGGCGATCATGGGAGTGGAGCCGACGGGACTCAGAATTACCGCTGCCCGCAAACGCTTCGGGAGCTGCAGCGGCAAAAACAGCCTTTGTTTTTCCTGTCTGCTGATGCTGTATCCGTCGGAGGCGATTGACTGTGTGGTGGTTCACGAACTGGCGCATATCCGTCATCACAACCACAGCCCCGCCTTTTATCGGTTTATCGAACAGTTTATGCCGGATTACCGCCAGCGGGAAGCGCTTCTGCGCCGGTCGCCCGAATCATATGCATAAATATTTACAATTTGCTCATGAAATAACCTTATAATTGTCATGAATAAAAGATATAATGTAAGTTACCTTAAAAATGGCGTAAGTACGGAAAAATAACGGAAATTGGCAAACTGTCGGCTCGAAAAACGGGGTTATGACGAAATCGTAACTTCTTTTTTCTCTGTTTCTATTGACGAAAAAGGGAAATATGATTATCATTATAGGTATAGAGGAAAGTCTCGTTTCCGGCTGAATTGACAAAAAGGGTGTGTATTTATGGATCAGAAGACAAAGAGTATGTTGATTGGCGTAGGTTCCGCGTTTGCGGCCGTGCTGGTGATTGTGCTGCTTTTCTTTTCTATTTCCGGCATCGGCGAGGGCAGCGGCGATTCCAAAAGCGCCAAGGGTTCCAAAAAAAGCGACGTGCAGGTAGTGAGCGTGGATTCCGACGGCAACACGGTCATCTTGTTTGACGATGAGGAGGATGACGACGATGTTTCCTCCAAGCCGGAAACCGTCTCTTCCCAGGAAGTGTCTTCCGCGGAAGAAGTCAAGCAGAACGCCAAGCCCTTCGGACGAAGCGATATTGACGGCATTACCGACGGCATCAGCACCTTTTCCCAGTATGTTTCGGCTGTTTCGCCTGTTTCTTACGAGTGGACGGCTGACAAAATGGGCGCTACTGGCGAGGTGACGGTCAAGCTGATTGCTTCCGACGGCAGTTATGCCGTGATCGGCGTTCCCTATGAGTCAAGCGATTACACGGTAGGCGGGGAAACCCACGGTCTGGGCATCGACGTGACCGACTGGACGGTGTATGACAAGAGCCGGAAGGAAGAGTGCCGCGTCACGGAGATCGTGTGGCTTTCCAACAAGATGAAATTCACGCTGCCCAGAGGGGTTAAGATCGGCACCGCTTACAATGACATTTCGGCAGCCTATTATAAACTTGAAAATCCCGACAAAAGCTATTTGCTTTATGAGTTTTCCGACGTGGTCAAGGATGAGACAAAGCTGAAGGCTTACAAAAACGACAAGTCGGCGTATGTCGGCGGCAAGGTTTACAAAACCACCACGCTTCTCGATTCGTTTTACAAGGACAACAACGATGAATATCCCTTTGCGACGACCAGCAAAAATGTCATTCGCTACGGGTTCAACTCCATTGTAGATACCGCCGAAACCTCCGGTCAGTGGTATATCGAATATGCCACCATGAATTCCAAGGTGATGGGCGT
Organism: uncultured Ruminococcus sp.; assembly: GCA_902762395.1. Lineage (GTDB taxonomy): Bacteria > Bacillota > Clostridia > Oscillospirales > Acutalibacteraceae > RUG762. Next base: position 6,091 of record CACWOA010000017.1, on the reverse strand, counting down.
GTATTTCCACATGAAGGGTGCGGACGATTAAGACGCGCAAGAGGTGTGCAAAGCAAGCAGCAGCCCTTGCAAAGGCTCTATAATTGAAAAAAACAAGGTGAAAGAATGAGCCGTTGATCATTACCGCCGATCAAGGCGTGAAGAAAGGAAGTTATCAGGTATGAAATGGGAATGGAATAACCGTCTTGTCAGCCGTATCATCGGAATCAGTCTGTCGGTGTCTGTCATGATGTCCGTGGCAATTGCCTCGCAGATTTCCGCCATCAAGCAAAGTGTGGCGGTGAGCGCCAATGTCAGATCCCGTGTCAGCCGATCTGCGGAAAGCGTTGTTATTCCGTTTGATGACGTACCTGAAACCGATCTGGGCGGAAAGGATTCCGAAAAGCTGTACAAGGTGTACAGGGAAATCGCCAAAGCGGAAAAGAAAAAGGAGCGCAAGCAGCCGTCCAATACCCAGAAAAACGAGCCGGCAGCTTCCACCACAGAATCCACCACGGCTTCTGCTACATCAGAGCAGACGACCGTAACGACCACCGCTGCCACCACGACCGCTTCCGAAGCGCCGCAGACCACAGAGACACAGGCGGAGCCGTCGGTTTCCAACGGTAAGGAACCGTTCTGCTATAACGATGTATCTTCGATTGCCAGCCATCTGAATACGCTGGGCGATTTTGTGGAGAAGCTCCAGCCCACTTCTTATCGCTGGGACGCCTTCGATTATGAGAAAAAGGGCTGCATCAGTGTTTCACTCACGTCGGACAGCGGCAGCGTGACGCTTGACGTCAAGCCGCTGAACGCCGGGAATGCCGCCTATACGATTGACGGCAAAACAAGCGGTTCGGAAAATACGGGTTCCATTACCGGGTGGGATTGGTTTGCGGAAAACAAAGAGGCGGGCTGCAACATTGCTTCCATCACATGGAAATCGTCCCGCTTTGCCATTGCGCCTGTGCGCGGCATCGACGTCGGCAGCACGCTTGCCGACGTGACCGACAGTTATCTCTGTGTCAACGGCGGCGCTACCACGCTTTATAAGGCGTCTGACGTGATTGACGATCAGTCCAAGCTCAATACGCTGCTGGCGGCGGAAAATGCCTATACCTTTGTGGGCGGCAGGTTCTATGTCATAGGCAGCTATTTGGAGAAATATTATCCCTTCACTCCTCACGCCTATGCTTTCTCCGACTGTGAATATGTGGTGCAGTACGGCTGCAATTCCATTATGGAGCACGATTACGCTGCCGGAAGCTGGATTATGGAATATGCCATCAAGGACAATGCAGTAGCGGGTATTACCTTCCTCAACAAGAGCTATTGCAAGAGCGAAACCAAGACCGCTGTCAGCACCGAGACGTCCCGGAGCAACGCGGCAGGTTCCTCACAGACGACCGCCGCCACGCAGGAGCAGCAGGGGGTTGAAAGCGGGGAGTCGCAGGAGACGCAAAGCAGTGGAACCGCTGCTTCTCTCTCCACCCCCTCTTCGGTTGGTTCTTCAAAGACCACTTCGTCCCCAACCGTTTCCTCCAGGACGGCTTCCGCCAAAACGGTTTCGTCAGAAGTACGCAGCGGTGAGAATGCGCCGGAATCGGTCGAAGGCGAATCGGTTTCCACTACGGCGGCTGCCGGGAGCAGCGCCACAGAGGAATCTGACCGACCGTCATAAATCATCATATCCAATCAAAAATCCCTGTGAAGTTTTCATCACAAGACTTCACAGGGATTTTTTTGATGTCAGCCGACAAGCAGAACATCGGTGACGCGGGTTTGTTCCCAATACATTTCGAGAATGTGATCGGGAAAAATGCTGTCGCCGCAGGCGATGACGGCACTGTAATTGGTTTCTGACGCAAAGGTAATCTCAGCCCCATAAACCTCCAGTGTGACGAACCAGTCGTCCGGCAGCGGGGCTTTGAGAAGACCGCTATAAAAGAGGGCGGCTTCCTCTCCGCTGCTTTGCAACTGCCGCAGGTAATCCTCGGCGCGGGAGAGTGTCTCCGTCTGATCGAGGGAGACGGCAACCATTATGCTGACCTGATCGAGTTCGTCCTCCGGCATTTCATAGTGCAGCACGGTGACGGGGTTGAGCGGATGATAACACCGGTAATCTTCCAGGCTGTTTTCGGTATCAATGACCCAGGACCGCATTACCGGTTCCTCCCGCAGCACTTTTTGTATTTCTTGCCGCTGCCGCAGGGGCAGGGGTCGTTTCTGCCGATTTTCGGCGCGATTTTGACAGGCTCCGGTCTGGCGGAGGTCATTCTGATCTGCGGCATGATGATAGGAGAGGTTCCCTCCACTTCATTGTAACGATGCCCCTTCAGACTCTGCCGACGGGTCTTTGCCGCCAATTCTCCCACCATGTCGAGAAGGAAGTTGAACTGCTGCTTCGTAATGGAGAGCCGCGCCTTTTCAACGGCTTGCAGCAGGGTAGGGATGCTGCCGTCGGTGACGCACCAGTCGGCGATGTCCCGCATCAGCGCGTTGGCTTTGTCAAAGGAATCGCCCGCGTTGTTGTACACTACCGTGACGATCTGGCGGTAATAGTAATCTCTTGCATCCAGTCCGTAAAAGGCATATGCCTCCATCTCCTTGCGGGAAGGCAGGTCGAGGTCAAGATTTTCAGCCCGTTCACTGAGCGGAGCAGGCGACCCGAGAGCGTACACGGCTTTGCCGTCCGCGTAGGTGAATTCCTCCGCCTGTGCGCCTGACAGATAATCCTCCGCCTGTTGCTCGGTGATATCCGTGCCATACGCCGCGTTGACGGCATCGACCAACTGTCCGGCGGTAAACGTACCGTAAATACGCGCGCACGCTTTGGCAGTGCGGGACAGCTCGCTTTCATCGCCGCCGAAATAATGGGATACGCAGTGGCTCATGATTTTTCCCGCCAGCTCGCGGGGAATTTTCGGAAAAAACTGATCCTTTTTGGCGACCAGATACACGCCGCCGTCCTCAAACGGCGCGGAGGCGGCGATAGCGGCAGCGGTTTCCTCACTGACCTCGCTGTGCAGGAAGCAGTCAAGCAGCAGTCCGAGTTCTTCCTTGGCATATTGCTTGAGCCTGGTGCCGAAATGCATCTCTATCGCGGGAGCGACCGCCTCTGTCATTTGCTGCTTGGTGTTTTTGTCGGAAAGCTTCATGCCATAGCGCAGAGCAACGGCCTTGACGCGGTTCTTTTTACTGTTTTCAAGCAGCGCCGCCAGCGAACATTCTTCGGTTTCGGCTGTCAGGCAGGTTTTATTGAACAATTCGTTCATGGATGGTACATTCCTTTCAAAAAATGCAGTGGCATATGACTGCGATTACATAAATAAACGAAAACGATCTTTGTATAACGGCTTATCCTACTGCGTCGGACTCGCTGACGTCATTCATATCGCTGGACGAAACGGAGGACGCGGCGGCGTGTTCGATAGGAAGCGAGTCAACCCCGGCGTACAGTTTATAAGTAAAGGGATAATAATTGAGGATCTGCTTGTCCTCGTCGGTAGAGTAGAAGGTGATGACCTTGTAAGCGAATTGTTTTCCGTCGGGAATTTCCACATCCCACGGATAAATCGAGTAAGTGACAATAAAATCGCGCCCGTTGTCCTCGGTGTGTTTGACAAATTTGGTGGGCCAGAAATGCCGGTCATACTGGGCGAAGGACTGCTTGAAATCGTTGTATTCCTCCATGCTGTCAAAGGAATAGCTGCCGTTGAAAAGCTCGGTGTAGATGACGAGCGGAAGGAGGATAAATCCGATGACAGCGTATTTCAGAGGGGAAAAGGATAACAGACGCAGCCAGGGAATTTTGGGATAGACCATAATAAAGACGAATATGGCGACGATCAATATCACAATACCGCAGCCGACGGCAATCGCCTTGTTGCCCATGGAAATAAAGACAATGCCGTCAATGACAATGGCGGGAAATTCAAAAACAGCGAGAATGATTTCAGCGAGGATCATGAGAAGCAGCAGCAGCGTCATGACATCCGATACCCTCGGCATATCAATGTTGACACAGTACATAAAGATACGAATGCCGAATATCAGTAAAAACAGAAGCAGAAGCAATAGGCTGAATGTGCTCACGTTGGGGGTTCATCCTTTCCTGTGGGGTTTCCTGTGGAATCGCGGGAAGAGCGCGGCGGACGGTTATTTAAAAACCGCCTTCTGGTGGTTGGCTTTTTCGACCGCCTCGAAGGAGGCGGGCATCTGAGAGGCATAGGCTTTGTCGTTGGTGTAATACCGCATTTCTTCCGTGTCATAAAACAGCACATATATTTTTGCGTCGCCGGAGCAGATGAAGATCATGTCCGCGGCAATCCCGCTGAGGTGCGCGTAATATTTCACCGCATTCAGCTCCGCGTCCACATTGACCTTTTTGCCGTTTTTGTCAAGGGTGCGTTCATAAGGAATGGGAGATTTCAGCCCCTTTGTCATCATTTCCTGATAGAGGGCGTAATCCTCAGAAGAAAGGGTGGAGGAAAGCGCTTTGATCACCGCGTCGGATTGATAAATGTTGTAGTCATAGCCGTCCGTGGTTTCTTCCTTGACATATTTCGGTGTGCCTTGGGTAAATTTGCCGTCAATCTCAAATGTATTACCGATGCCGAATGCCTTATTTTTGCCGGAGTGATAGATCGAGAGATACTGGGTACCTTGTTCAAGCGTGATCGAAGCGGCGTTTTTTTTGTAAACGGCGGTGGATTCATCGGTGAAAAAGGCGGTTCCGGTGATGACGGCCGTTTTGTCCGCCGCCCACATCTCCAGTGTGAACTCAAAGCTGTCCTCATACTGTGCGTTTACGGTGACGGTGGCTCTGCGGGACTCGTAAACGTCGGTTTTCTTCCATGTGCCGACAAAGTTTTTATAGGTGACGGCGGAGGAGGTTTCACCGGATGCGCCGTCCTCGTCGTCGGTGTCGTCAAAGCTGATGATGGTGGCTTGTCCCGTGTCCCCGTCAGATACGCTCGCGGGCGCGTCGGTTTTGTTTTTGCCGCTTTTGCCCAGAAGGGACGTAGAAACCGCAATGAGAATGACGATCAGGATGACAACCGCCAGACCTGCGAGGAGATAAAGAGGCAGATTACTGCTGTCCTGTGACGGCTCATCGTCAGGTTCATAGACCGGACGTCTGCTGCCTACGCTGCGCCGACGTCCGGGATCATTTCTTGTAGATCTGTCGTCCTGCGGGTAGCCTTGGGAGTATCTGTCGTCCTGCGGGTAGCCTTGGGAGTATCTGTCGTCCTGCGGGTAGCTTTGGGAGTATCTGTCGTCCTGCGGGTAGCTTGGGGAATATCTGTCGTCTTGCGGGTAATCTTCCGTGTACCTGTTTCTCCGGCGATAGCCTTCCGTGTCGTCCGTATTTCCCCTGTAGCCTGCATTGCCGGAATAACGGTTGCGGTAATTTCTGTTGTTGTTCAATTGACCGGACTCCTTCTGCGTTGTTTCCGTTACCTGTTTTATCATTTTTATAATATATAAATAATATATTATAGCAATTGAATGAAAATTTCAATACATGAAACGGAGCATTTTATCATTTTTTCATGTTTTTTTCCGCCCAAAGCTTTAAAATCAGCGTTTGTGTCTTGGCATCGGGAAGTTTTCCATCCATTACCATCTGTACGGCGGTTGTCAGCGGCAGATATTCCACCTCTAAAAACTCCCCCTCGTCGGGGTGGCTTTCGCCTGCCGCGTCGATATCGCAGGCGTAGAGGCGGATGATTTCGTCGGTGTAGCCGGGCGTGGGATAGAGGCATCCCATGCTGCGCCAGTTGACGCAGTGGGCGCCGACCTCCTCGGCAAATTCGCGTTTGACCGCGTCAAAGGGGTCTTCGCCCCTTTCAAGCTTGCCGGCGGGCAGTTCGAGAACATTTTCGCGGTAGGCATAACGATACTGACGGACAAAGGGAATCTGGCCGTCTGCGGTGAGCGCCGCAACGCACACCCCGCCCGGGTGTTCAATGATTTCCCTGACAGACGTGCTGCCGTCGGGCAGCGACACGTCATCCACGCGAAGATTGATGATTCTTCCTCTGAAATGGTAGGTTTGCGTAAGTGTTTTTTCTTCGAGGTTCATGTGTGATGTCTCCTTTGCGAT
>CACWOA010000016.1 GCA_902762395.1 uncultured Ruminococcus sp. | reverse complement strand
CGATGGTCTTGTCGTTGGCGTCGCGTCTTATGCCGTTTTTGAACTGACGGAAAAAATGCTGTTGTCGAAACCTTTCAAAAAGCTGATTTTTAAAGAATAGTTTCAACAACAAAAACAGCCCCTCTTTCAGGCAACACGTTTTGTCTGAAAGAGGGGCTGTTTTCCTGTCATCAGGCAAGGTCGGTTCTCATGCTGTACTGCCATTTAAAAACCGCCGCACCGATGATGGTGATATATCCGATGATGCTGAGTACGTCGGGAATCTGTCCGAAGAAGAAAAATCCGAGGGTGGAGGTAAACAGAATCTGTGAGTAATCGTACACCGAGATTTCGCGGGCAGGGGCTTTGGTGTAGGCGGCGGTGATGGTGATCTGTCCGCCTGCCGCCGAACAGCCCGCCAGCAGCAGACAGCCCAGCTCCCGGGCGGTCATGGGGACAAATCCGAAGAGCAGAAACGGCAGCGTGACCAGGCAGGAAAAGCCCGAAAAGAACATCACCGTGACCGGACCCTTTACGCCGCCCATGCCGAGCTTTCGCACGCAGGCATAGGCGAGACCCGCCATCATGCCGCCCACAAAGCCTGACAGCGTGTAGACCGAATTCATGGTAAAGGAGGGCTTGATGACAAAAAGCGCGCCCACAAAGGCGACGGCGAGCGTCAGCCATTCGGCGGGTCTGACCTTCTCTTTGATAAGAAAAACGGAAAAGATGACCGCAAAGAAAGGGGAGAGCTTGTTGAGAATGGACGCGTCCGCGAGGTTGAGGTGTCCGATGGCGTAAAAATTGCAGAGAATGCCGATGGTGCCGCCAATGGAGCGCACCAGCATATAGGGCATGTTGTCCCTGCCGACGCGGAAGGGAATGTGATCTTTCCGCAGCAGCAGCCACGCGATAAAGAACGCGACGAAGTTGCGGAAAAAGCTCTTTTGCAGCACGGGGATATTGTCCCCCGACAGCCGCACGAAAAAGCTCATGAGCGCGAAGAAGAACGCCGACAGCATGATGTAGAGAATGCCGAGTTTCTTCTGATTTTGGGGTGTGGTGGGGATGGCGTTGGTCTGGTTCAAATGTTTGTCCTCCTGACAGGGATTTACCGCCGCTCCCTGTAAATGTCAGCGACGGTGATCTGTGAATCGGAAATCAGCCGCAGCGCTTCTTTCCGCGTGAGAATGCCCTTTGACATACAGGTGACGGCGACGGCGCAGCGGTTCCAGAAATAGCTGTTTTCCTGTGTGCGGGTGGAGGTGACAAAGCTGTCCGCCTCCTGCACCGCTTCAATGACAGCGTTGTAGAGATTGGATTTTTTGGTGAGGGAATCCCGCGCGCTTTTGGACAGCGTGGACAGCGAGGGCGCCTGATGATCACAGCAAAGCCTGACGCAGTTCTGCTCCGAGAGGAAGAATTCCACAAAATCAAGAACATCCTCCCGTTTGTCGTTGTCGTAGTACGCCTTTTTGGTGATGTAAAACCCTTCCACGAACTGTACATACAGTCCGTCGTCTTTCTTTTGGGACGATTGGTCGGAGGGGGAGACGTCCGAACGGGCGGAGGTGCTTTGCGTGGTGGTGGAGGTGATCTGCCGGGTGGTGGAACGCGTGGCTTTGGTGGCGGCAGTGGTGGGCGCGGCAGTGGTCGATGTTTCCTCCGTCACCGACGGCGGCAGGGTGTTGGCGGTCATGCGGGGATATACCGGACCGGAGATGACGTTGGTGGGGTAGGAACGGGCGGTGGTAACATCCGCTAAGGTGACGGTGCCGACGCGGGGCAGAGCGATATAAACGCTGTCGATGTCGGTGTTGACGCTGCCGCAGGTGGTGTTGTCGATCAGCAGGATGACGGCTTTTTCGTGGTTGTACAGCTCCACCGGGGAGGTGAGCTTGCCCTGTGTGGTGTTTTTGAGATCGGCGGGAGAAACGAGATTGTCAAAGGATTCGGGGGGCATTTTTGGAAAAGCCGACAGTTGATCGAGCTGCTCAATGGCTTTGAGGGTCTGCTCCCAGGTATCGTCCGGCGCACCCTGTACGGCGGACTGCACCGCTTCCAGACCGCCCAGCGCGCGCACCATGTATTCCGTCAGAGCGGAGCTGTCGTCAAGATTGTTGGCAAAGAGCGAGACTTCGTTTTTGGAAAAATGCCGTGCGGCGCGGACGATGTCATCCCATGTTTCGGGAATAGAAAGACCGCTTTTGCGCAGCATTGCGGCGTTGACGACGATGCCCTGCCAGTCGCCGCGCACGGGGATGCAGTAGTGTCCGCCGTCGCTTGCCGCCGTGCTGTCGAGTACGGCGGGGGAGAGATTTTTGGCAAAATTCGGATAATCGCGGCGGATATCGTCCACTGTCATGAAGAAGTCCGACAGTTCGCCCATATCCGACAGGGCGGTGAAATACACCACGTCGGGCGCATTGCTGCCGCGATAGGTGGAAGCGATGGAGAGCGCCATTTTATAACTGTTGGTCTGGGTGGTGGTGGTGTCGTTGATGACGACGTTTTTATGCGTTTTGGTATATTCCGCAATGATAGCGGAATAGGCGGTCAGATCTTTTTCCGCGCCGAAGGTACTGTATGTGCGCATGACGAAGTTCTTTTTTTCCTTTTTGCCGCAGCCGCAGAGCGAAGCGGTCAGCAGAGCGCAGGCGAGGAAAAAAGAAAGCAGTCTGAGCAGCTTGGCAGACAAAGAAATCACTCCGATAATAATGAATTATTTCAAAATACTGACAGCCCCGATCACCGGCAGGGGATTGAGCTTGTCCGAAGCGACGTTGTAAATGCCGCAAAGACTCAGCGCCAGCGAACAAAGCGTAATAAAAATCAGCAGCACCGAGGGGATAATCGAAATGATGGGGAGCGACCCCAGCAGCATATCCACCACATAGTGAATGACGAGCGCCGCCGCTTCGCAGAGAAACAGCAGCATTCCCTGATTAAGATGAAAGCGGAGCGTCGGATTGGTGCGCCGCATATCGCTGAAAAGACCGATCATAAAGAAGGGTCCTATGTAAGAAAGGTAGCTGAAGGTTTTGATGTCCTTGTTGTTCATGGTTGGTAATCCCCCTGTTGATGAAAAACATTTATCGGGTGTAGAGTGTGTCGTCGCTGTCGTCGCCCGTGATGCTGACAACAACGCGATTGGGTGCGCAGACGATGGATTGTCCGCTGTGGGAAATGCCGCCGGTTTTTACGCAAATCTGATCGGGACAGTCAGCGTGGGTCATGCGCACCTCGCCGTCCGACACGGTGATGATGTTGGTTTCTCCGATGGGATAAACGCCGTCACGGTCGAGCGGTACCTGCAAAACCTGCGTACCGTCCACCCTGACGGTCACATAACGCGGCGCAGGCGCGGCGAGAAGCAACAGCAGACCAAGACCCGCCGCTATTCCTAACAGCAGTCCCGTCAGCCGGAGATCGCCCCGCGTCAGTCCGCATTCCCGCAGTATTTCCCGCCAATCGCCGCGGCCTTTCATTCCGGTTTGTCAAGCACCGCAAGGCGGCACATGGCGCGGTAGCAGATTTCCGCGTGCAGCATGAATTCTTTCAGCGAAAGATTTTCATCCGGCATATGCAGGTTGCTGGGCTTTGCGTCGGAAAAGACGGGACCGAACGCCACGCCGCGCCCTTTCAGCGTGCGGGCATAGGTGCCGCCGCCCATCGCGACGGGCTTCATGGGCTGCCCGGTCACCTCGGTGTAGCACTCGCCGAGCGCCTGAATGAGCGGGTGGTCTTCGGGAACATAGAGCGGCGGATTGTCGTTTAATATTTCGACTGTCACGCCGTATTTCGCCGCTTCCCCGGTGATTTGGCGGATGATCGGTGCGCGGTCGAGCGTGGCGGGATAACGGATATCCACGCTGAGGGAGGTCTGCCCGTTGCCTGTCTCCATCAGACCGACATTCAGGGTCATATCCCCGGACATTTCATCGCTGCATGCTGCGCCGATAGCCTGACCGGTGGTGTCGGCGCAGAGCTTTTCCGCGAAAAACCGCTCCGTGCTGCCGTCTTCCCACAAACCGATGGATGCTGCCGCGCGAAGCAGGTGACAGATGGCGTTGACGCCGTTTTCCGGGCACATCGCGTGGGCGGACACACCCTTGACCGTGAACACATAGCCGTCCGGGGCGGGGGAAAGCTCACATTGCGCGTTACTGCCGTTGATGACGGAATGAATTTTTTGGGCGGCTGCTTCGTCGCAGGATATGACAGCGGTGCAGCGGTCGGCGACGCAGTTGATGGCGGAGCCGCCTTTTATCTCTCTGACCTCAGGGGAGGTCTTGCCGCTGAGTTTCAGGTGCAGGATGCCCTTTTCGCAGTGGCAGGCGGGATAGTCCGCGTCGGGCGTGAAGCCGAAGGTGGGGAGGGGGTGCTTCGCGAAATAGGCGCCCATGTCGTCCATGCCGATTTCCTCGCCGCCGCCAAAGATGCAGCGGACGGGGCGTTTCATCGGCACATGGTTGTCCTTCATGGCTTTGAGGCACCAGAGCGCAATGATCGCCGCGCCCTTGTCGTCCGCCACGCCTCTGCCGTAGAGATAACCGTCCTTTTCGGTCAGCGCGAGCGGATCGGTCTGCCAGCCGTCGCCCGTCGGCACCACGTCCACATGGCACAGCACGGCGGCATAATCCCCGTCGCCGCTGCCCCCGTCGCTGCATTCTCCAAACTGTACATGGCAGGCGTAGTTGCCGCAGTTTTCGGTAGCAAATCCCATTTCATTGGCGCGGCGGATCATGAAGGCGAGGGCTTCGGCGGATTTTGCGCCAAAGGGAACTCCCTCGATGGGGCAATCCGGCACAGCGACCGATTCAATTGCGACCAATTGTCTGAGGTCGCGCAGGATATCGTCTTGGTATCGGCTCATAAAAGTTTCCATAAAAAAACATCTCCTATGTTAAATTCTATCACTATATGGCAATTGTTTCATATAGTTTTCCATAAAATCTAAGTCTAAAGAACCATCTGAATTGGCAGGCAGTTTAATAGTCAATTGCATGATCCGCTTTGTACCGAGTTTTCTTCCATATGCGTAGCGAAATTTTTCTTTTTCTATCACTGTTTTTATAAACAATGCAGAATATTTATTCATAGGAAATTTAGGAGAAAGAATTCTGACATCGTCAGGTGAAGCACAATATGGTTCATCATGATAAAAGGTGGATCCGACAGAGCCATTACGAGCAATTGTCAATGTGTTTGCCTTTTGTGATGGGGAAGAATCAATATAAGCTGTTACACCGTTATTGTCACCTGATGATGCTACATATGGAGTGCAGCCACTGTTGCTTGACTGTAAGTTGGCATCGGAAGATGTAGCAATGTCGAACAAATCAGACAATCTATACGATATCCAATTACTTGTATCGAGCGACAATTTTTTTTGAATGATATTGGACTGAATATGATCGGCTTTGAGTGATGCAATATAGTTTTCCATATATACATAATCAGGTTCTCCGTATTCATCCACAGGCAAAGAGATATTTGTTTCTTCCATTTTTTCTAACGTCCATTTTCTGCCATAACTGAACCGATATCTGTTATGTTGAATGACTGTAATCAGGAATAGCGCTAATGATTCTGTCAGTTCGCGATCTTTTAAGAATAATACATTTACATCATCTGACGCCCAAAACGGCTGGGACTGATAAAATGCATAGCCAACGCTGCCATTATAATTGACAGTGATGCAGTTACCCGTATACTGTTCGGGTGCGTCTATTTTTTGACGAACGCCATTGTTGGTACTGATTGCACCTATATAATTCAGATTTCCCTCTATCATATTCTCTTTTGTCAGGCGTTTTCCTTTGGAAATAGTAAAGATTTCTCCCATTTTAAACAGCTTAGTCCGCCTCTCTGTTTTCATAGACCTCACCTTTTTTTACTAAATATGCTAAGTAATCATTTACCGTTTGCTGAAAATCACTTTGTGTTAACTCAGTGTAATCTGTTTCCATATAAGCTTCACAAAGCCATTCGTCTTTATAAGTCACGCGATGTCTTGCACTTAATCCGTCCTTAACATCTCGATTTCTGTATAAACGTAACCACTCTTTTTCTGTTTCAATCCATTGATTATTGGCATCAATTCTCCCTAATTTCTTTCTTTTAACAAATCCGTCGTTTTTGCAATAGCCAAAAAAGGTTTCCTGTGTACTGTCATGAGGCGTGTGTGCTTCCCAGACCATCACACAAACATTGGTAGCAGTTGGATAAAATATATCGTCCGGCATACTGAAAACAGCTTTCAATGTGTGGTTTTTAAAAAGCCTTTCCCGTGTGGCTTTAAATTTGGTACCTATCGCGCAGCTCATAGGGACAACCACTACGCCTGTTCCACCCGGTACGAGTATATCCAACAGGTGTTCAACAAACTCAAGCTCTTCCTTATCTTTTTGAGAATAGGGCGGGTTAATCAAGCCGATATTTATTTTCTTTTCTTTAAGCTCCTCCGTGATTTGCTTGTTAAAACAATCTCCTTTATAAATATTTGATTTTCCGTCTTTACGAATAATCATGTTTGCGATGGATAAAGTGTAAAGACCGTCGTCAAACTCCACGCCGTAAAGACCATCTTTTCGGATACGATCTATTTCTTCGGCATTGGCGTTTTTAAACATTTTACTCATAGCTGTTACAAGAAAGGATCCCGATCCACAGCAAATATCTACTACTCTGCTGTTTCTGTTGACGCCCGCCAGATCGCACATGAATTCCGTAAGATGCTGCGGTGTCAATACGATTCCCAAGCCGCTTCCGTCGCCCCCGGAATACTTGATGAATTCATGATAAAAGACTCCAAGGGCGTCTACCGTGCTGTCAGCATAATCCATCATAGGCTTAATTTTTAACTCAAGCTGTTCTATATACCAAGTGATGGATTTTAAATGCCCCAACGGAATATCCGCAAATTTGGTATTTTCCTGTAAGACTTTGAAAACCTGTTTAATATACTCTGTACGGCTTTTTTTTATTTTGCTTTCCGAAAGAACGGTTTCGATTGCATTCTGAATATTTTGCATGACAATTTTATAAGAGGGTAATGCCGAATAACTTTTTGCAAAGTCATCGTCATTCAAAGCAATCAATATTCCCGCTATGAATATAGGTTTATGCGCTTCTGTCACTTTTATTTCACGGAGGTAATCATGCATATTGATTGCCGTTTCCCTTATTTCATTGAGAGAATACGCTTTCTTCATTTTTTCTCCACGAATGAGCGCAATATAGTTTTTTGGTTCAAGAATAATATCGCGGGCTTTTGTTAATTCATTAAAAATACACTGCCCCTTTGACCAATAAAAAGTGTTTACTTTCATCTTATTTTTTTCTGTTCCGCTAACACCAATCGCAATGACGTTGTAATATTCTTTAAGATATTTCGCATAATACAAAACGCCGTCAACCGCATAGGTCTGCGGTGAATGGAAAGTATTGGTTGCGTGATACTTCACGTTCTTCTTGCATTCGATCACAATTATTGTTGATATATCATCGTTGAAGGTGATAATAAATTCCGGTTTTGCTCGTCCTTTGCCGGTTGAATGATAATCGTTCAATGGACAAAGTTTAGGTTTTCCTCCTGCCTTTTCCAGCGCGTTTTTTATTTTCTCAACGGATGTAACATCCCCCTGCGGAAAAACATAGCCAAACGGATTTTCACCAATATTACAATTCATTTCGTTAAGAACGATTTTTTCTGTAAATTGTTCATTCGCCATAGTCAAACACCTCCGTTTTCTTATTTAAATATTATTATAAAATAAACAGCAGGGAAATATCAACATGAAATATAAAAAAATTATGAAAAAACCATAACATTCTTGACGGACATCATCATTTTCACGGGAAAATCATATCATGAGAGTGAGAAGTGGGAAGTGGGAAGTGGGAAGTGAAGGCGCAATGCGTGTTGAAATCGTTTTCTATTATTTATTCACTATTCACCATTCACTATTCTCTTAGCGAGCGAACGCGAGCGCATTTAGAAGGGGGCTGCTGGTATGAATTGCCGCATTGTGGATATGAGAAACAAGGATGTGATCAACGTGAAGGACGGCACCCGTCTGGGGTATGTCAGCGATGTGGAGGTGGACACCGCCAACGCGTGCCTTGTCGCGATCGTTATTTACGGTCGACCGCGCCTGTTCGGGCTGCTCGGACGGGAGGACGACTGCATCATCGACTGGTGCGACATCGAGGTGATCGGAGAAGATACCATTCTGGTCAACTGCACGCCCAAACGCTGCTGCCATACGCGCAAGAGCTGCTTTGATACCATCTTTTGCGGGCTGACGCGATAGACGGGGAAATGCAGGAATCCGGTGGCAAAAATTGCAAAATCGACGGATTTTTTATCAAAATAGACAAAATAATTGATGGAAAGCAAGGGGATTTCCGCTTGACAAAACGGAGGATATGGGGTATTATATACAAGAACCAAACAAAAATGATGCAAAAATAAGGCGGAGATGTGGGAGCAAAGGCGCTGGACATATACTTTCGGTAGTATGCCCTGACTTTTGCTCTTTTTATTCATCACCCCCATACCGTCTTATGAATCTGTAAAAACAGGGAGATGAGATAGTTGAGTCAGTTTGAGGTAGTTCACTTTGAAAACAGTGAATCCGATCTTTTCAGCGAGCTTTACAACAACGCCATGCTTTCGGGTATGATCGACGTGAATCTTTATGAGGAATTCGGCGTGATGCGCGGTCTGCGCGATTCCAACGGCAAGGGCGTTCTCACGGGTCTGACCGAGATTTCCGACGTTGTCGCCACCAAGACGGTGGAGGGCAAAAAGCTCCCCGACGAGGGTTCGCTGTATTATCAGGGCTACAATGTCTACGATCTGATCGACGGTATGCAGGACAAGCGGTATGCCTTTGAGGAAACCACCTATCTGCTGCTGTTCGGCGATCTTCCCAATGAAACGCAGTTCGAGCAGTTCAAGGAGGTCATGGCGAGCTTCTGTCCGCTCTCCAATGAATTTACCCGCGACGTCATCATGAAGCTGCCGAGTGAGAACATCATGAACGGCTTGCAGCGCGGTCTGCTGACGCTGTATTCCTACGACGATACGCCGGAGGATATTTCCGCCGCCAATGTGCTGCGCCAGTCGCTCCAGATTATCGCCAAGATGACGGCGATGGCGACTTATCTGTATCACGCCTATCAGCACATTATGCTCGACAAGAATCTGGTCATCAAAAATCCCAAGCCGGAATATTCCACGGCGGAAAACCTGCTGTATATGCTGCGTCCCGACGGGCAGTTCACCGAGCTGGAAGCCAAGGTGCTGGATGTGGCGCTGGTGCTCCACGCGGAACACGGCGGCGGCAACAACTCCACCTTCACCACCCATGTGGTCACGTCCTCCGGCACCGATACCTATTCGGCGCTTTCGGCTGCCATTGCATCCCTGAAAGGCTTCCGTCACGGCGGCGCCAATCTCAAGGTCAAGCACATGATGGAAGAAATCATGGCAAATGTCAAGAATTGGGAGGACGAGGAAGAAATTCGCGAATACCTGATCAAGATTCTCGACAAGCAGGCGTTTGACGGCAACGGTCTGATCTATGGCATCGGCCACGCGGTTTATACCCGTTCCGACCCGCGCGAGGTGATTCTCAAGCGCTACGCCCAAAAGCTTGCCGCCGCCAAGGGTCGCGAGGAGGAGTTCGCGTTCTATGATCGCATCGAGCGCATTGCCAAGGCGGTTATCGCGGAGCGCCGCCACCTCTTCAAGCCGATCTGCGCCAATGTGGACTTCTACAGCGGTCTGGTGTATGACATTTTAGGCATTCCGGAGAGCCTCTTTACCCCGATTTTCGCGATTTCCCGTATCTCCGGCTGGAGCGCCCACCGCCTCGAGGAGATTATAAACAAGGGCAAGATTATCCGTCCGGCTTACAAATATGTCGGTCATCACAGACCCTATAAGCCGATGGATACCCGAAAATAATATTTTCCCGAAAATAATATTTTTAATTCTACATAAAGGAATGACGAACCTATGGAAAAAATACAGATGAAAACGCCGCTCGTGGAGATGGACGGCGACGAAATGACCCGCATTATCTGGAAGATGATCAAGGATATCCTGCTTCTTCCGTATGTCGATCTCAAAACCGAATATTACGATCTCGGTCTGGAGCACCGCAACGAAACCGACGACCAGGTAACACTGGACAGCGCGGAGGCGACCAAGAAATACGGCGTGGCGGTCAAGTGCGCTACCATCACCCCGAATGCCGCCAGAATGACCGAGTACAACCTCAAGGAAATGTGGAAGTCCCCCAACGGCACCATCCGCGCGGCGCTTGACGGCACCGTTTTCCGTTCCCCGATTCTGGTCAAGGGCATCACCCCCTATATCCCCACATGGAAAAAGCCGATCTGCATCGCCCGTCACGCCTACGGCGATGTGTATAAAAACACCGAAATGCTCGTACAGCAGGGCAGCAAGGCGGAGCTTTGCGTCACCAAGCCCGACGGCACCGAGGAACGGAGCCTGATTCACGATTTCGGCAAGTCGGACGGCATCATCCAGGGCATTCACAATCTCGACAGCTCCATCGGTTCCTTTGCGCGCGCCTGCTTCAACTACGCGCTTGACCAGAAGCTCGATCTCTGGTTCGCTACGAAAGACACCATCAGCAAGAAGTACGACCACCGCTTCAAGGATATTTTCCAGCAAATCTTTGACAGCGAGTACAAAGAGAAGTTTGAAGCGGCGGGCATCACCTATTTTTACACCCTCATCGACGACGCGGTGGCGCGTGTCATCCGCAGCGAAGGCGGCTATATCTGGGCGTGCAAGAATTACGACGGCGACGTGATGAGCGATATGATCGCGACGGCGTTCGGCTCGCTTGCCATGATGACCAGCGTGCTGGTATCGCCCGACGGCGTGTATGAATACGAAGCGGCGCACGGCACGGTGCAGCGCCATTACTATAAGCACCTCAAAGGGGAAGTCACTTCCACCAACTCGGTGGCGACCCTCTTTGCGTGGACAGGCGCACTCCGCAAGCGCGGCGAACTCGACGGCACGCCCGCCCTCTGCGACTTTGCCGACAAGCTCGAAAAGGCGACCATCCGGACCATCGAGGACGGCGTGATGACAGGCGATCTCTACCTGCTCTCCACGCTGGAAAATAAGACCAAGGTCAGCACCGAGGAATTTTTGCGCGAGGTTGACAAGCGTCTTGCCGCGATGATCGGCTAAAAAAATATAATTTGACGAATGATAAAACCTGTGGTATAATAGGCGGCAGACCGTTTCCCCCAAAAGGATGCGGTCTGCCGATTCTTTTTGAGGGTGATGGATTTGCCTTTGTTTATCAAAAAAATGGAATTAAAATCGAAGGAAGAACTGGAACACGGCGTGACGCATTTTAAAATGTTCATCAAGTGGAACATCTGCGCGGTCATCATCGGCGTGGTGGTGGGGTGCGTCGGCACGCTGTTCCACTATCTGATCGACATTTCGGCGCAGACCTTTGCCATGTCGCAGCAGCGCATGGTGTGGCTGCTGCCGCTGGTGGGCGTGGTGATCGTGGCGAGCTACAAGCATTGCGGCATGGATAACGACCGCGGCACCAATATGATCTTGGTGTCGGTGCGCAGCGAGGAAAAGCCGCCGCTCTGGACCGCTCCGCTGATCTTTTTTTCCACCGTGCTGACCCATCTCGCGGGCGGCTCGGCGGGACGCGAGGGCGCTGCCGTGCAGATGGGCGGCGGCATCGGCTACCAGATCGGTCGGCTGCTGCGGCTGGACGAAAAGGACCAGAAGCTCATCATCATGTGCGGCATGAGCGCCGCTTTTTCGGCGCTGTTCGGCACGCCTGTGACGGCGGCGGTCTTTTCGATGGAGGTCATCAGCGTGGGCGCGATGTATTATTCCGCGCTGGTGCCGTGCGTGCTGTCGGCGCTGGTCGGCTATTGCATCGCCATTCGCTGCGGCGTGGAGAAAACCTTCTTTGCGCTGCCCTACATACCTGAAATTACCATTCCCACCGTCGTGCGCATCACGGTGCTGGCGGTGCTGTGCGGCTTGCTGAGCATTGTATTTTGCGTGGTGATGCACGGCACGGGAAAGCTGTTCAAAAAGGCGTTCCCCAACAAATATGTCAGAGCGGTGCTTGGCGGCTTTGTCCTCATTAACCTTACCTATATCGTCGGCAGCGGCGATTACAATGGCGCGGGCATGGGGCTGCTCAATGACGCGGTGCTGCGGGGACAGACGGTTCCCTATGCTTTTGCGGTCAAGCTTCTCTTTACCGCCATCACGCTCGGCGCAGGATTCCGCGGCGGCGAGATCGTCCCCTCCTTTGTGGTAGGCGGCACTTTCGGCTGCTTAGCGGCGGGGATTTTAGGCATCAACGGCTCTTTTGCGTCGGCGGTCGGTATGATCGCGGTGTTCTGCGGCGTGACCAACTGCCCGATCACTTCTATGATTCTGTCGATTGAAATGTTCGGCGCGGAGGGATTGATTTTCTTTGCCGTCGCGGTTGCCACCAGCTATATGCTTTCCGGCTACTACGGCTTGTATATGGGGCAGAAAATCCTCTATTCCAAGGATAAGGCGGAATTTATCAACACCAGCGCGCATTGAAGCGGTTAGCCATTAGCCGATAGCTGTTAGCCGATAGCCGATAGCCGATAGCCGTTAGCTATTAGCCATTTGTATGAAATGCTTTCCACTTTCAGTTAAAAACATCCCCGTCTATTTGAAAGGAGTGACATTATGACAGTTAAAGAACAGATATTGGAAATCTTTGAGCGCGACCGCGGGACGGTTTATTCCGGAGGTGAATTGGCGTTGCGGCTGGGAGTCAGCCGCAACGCCGTCTGGAAGGCGGTTCGCCAGCTTGAAGCGGAGGGCTGGCAGTTCGACGCGGTCAGCGGCAGGGGGTACTGTCTGCGGAAGGACAGCGACGTGCTGTCGGTACAGGGCATCACCCGCTGTCTGGGCGGCGCGGCGGACGGGCTGGACATCAGGGTCTACCGCTCCATCACATCCACCAACACCGTCTTAAAGGATATGGCGGCGGAGGGTGCGTCCGAAGGAACCGTACTTGTCGCTGCGGAGCAGACGGCGGGGCGGGGGCGCATGAACCGTCAGTTTTATTCCCCCAGCGGTACGGGGCTGTATCTGAGCGTCCTGCTTCGTCCACGGATGAAAGCCCAGGAAGCGCTTTTTCTCACAACGGCGGCGGCGGTTGCCGTGGCGCGCACCGTGGAGGAGGTCGCGGGACGTGAGACAGGCATCAAGTGGGTCAACGACGTATTCCTCGACGGGCGCAAAATCTGCGGCATTCTCACCGAGGCGTCGTTTGATATGGAGAGCGGCGCGCTGGAATATGCCATCTGCGGCATCGGCGTGAATGTCACGCCGCCTGAGGGGGGCTTCCCCGACGCAATCAAAGACATCGCGGGGGCGGTGTTTACCGATGCGGCGCCGCCGACCGACGCCAAGAACCGCATCGCGGCGGGAATTGTGGCGCATTTTATGGAATACTACCGCGATCTGTCCCGCCGCCCCTTTTTTGACGAATACGTCCGGCGTTCGGTCGTGGTGGGGAAGGACGTACTCGTGCTGGGCAAAGACGAGCCGCGAAAGGCGAGAGCGCTTGCCATTGACGAAAGCTGCCGTTTACTTGTGCGCTACGAGGACGGCAGCGAAGGATTGCTTTCCTCCGGCGAAGTCAGCATCCGCCAATTGTCGTAATATCGACAGGAGGGGGAATGCAGTTGATGAAAAAAGAAAAATAAAAACGGCATCATCGGTGGCGGATAACAGTGAAATTTTTTCTTTGATCGCTTGAAAAATGATTGTAAAGTTGGTACAATAATAGCAGTAAGGGCGGTGATACCGGTGGCAAAAAACAAAGATACATTGACCAAAGCTTTTATGGAACGTCCGGATGTATTTGCGGATATATTCAACTTTTTGATTTACGACGGCGAACAGGTCATCAAGGCAGAAGAATTGCAGGCAATGGATACGACTGCGATCGCCTTGCCGTTCGGACTGAACGGAACGCAAGCGCCCGTGCAGAAAATCAGGGATGTATTGAAACAGTGGGTTCTGAAGAGAGATCACAACGCTGCCTATCTGCTGCTGGGCGTGGAGAATCAGTCGGATATTCATTATGCCATGCCTGTGCGGAATATGCTGTATGATGCGATGCAATATTCCGCGCAGGCGGACGCTACGGCGAAGGCGCACAGACAAACAAGGGGCGTGGACAGACACA
>CACWOA010000015.1 GCA_902762395.1 uncultured Ruminococcus sp. | reverse complement strand
CGCCTTTGCCGTTCGATGTGACAAGTATATACCCATCCCTTTCGTTTGTCAAGTACTTTTTTGAAATTTTTGCAAGTTTTTTTATTTTTATTGCAATATCTTCCTTAATAAAAGGAGCTTATGCGGTTGTCCGTTCTCAAATTCGCATTTTTCAAATCAAAAATATGCAATTTACTCTTGACAATCCTGCATAGCGGTATTATAATAGTGACCACAACACCCGCACACATGCACACATCAGCGGGACACTCTCCGGAAAGGAAGATCAATATGGAGAATATGCAGCAACAGACACACAGCCTCTATGACCCGTCGTTTGAGCACGACAACTGCGGCATCGGCGCGGTCGTCAACATCAAGGGACTCCCCTCTCATAAGGTCGTCGCGGATGCGCTGACCATCGTGGAGACGCTCGAACACCGCGCGGGCAAGGACGCCGACGGCAAGACAGGCGACGGCGTAGGCATTCTGACACAAATATCCCATTCGTTTTTTAAAAAAGCCGCTGCGCAGATCGGCATTTCCCTTCCCGCCGGACGTGATTACGCGGTGGGTATGTTCTTCTTCCCCCGCAAGGAGCTGCCCCGCAACCAGGCCAAGAAGATGTTTGAAATCATCGCGGACAAGGAAGGACTGGAGGTACTCGGCTGGAGAAAGGTTCCCTGCGACACCACCGCCATCGGGCAGCGGGCGCTCGACTGTATGCCGGACATCCAGCAGTGCTTTATCAAACGCCCCGAAAACGTCAGAAAGGGCATTGACTTTGACCGCCGCCTCTATGTGGCGCGCCGCGTCTTTGAGCAAAGCAACGAGGACACTTACGTTGTTTCGCTTTCCAGCCGCACCGTGGTTTACAAGGGTATGTTTCTCGTCGGCGATCTGCGCCGCTTCTTCCTCGACTTGCAGGATGAAGATTACGCCTCCGCCATCGCCATGGTGCATTCCCGCTTCTCCACCAACACCAATCCGAGCTGGCAGCGGGCGCATCCCAACCGCATGATCGTCCACAACGGCGAAATCAACACCATCAAGGGCAACGCCGACAAAATGCTCGCCCGTGAAGAAACCATGCGCTCAGAGCATTTAAAAGGCGACCTCGACAAGGTCATCCCCGTGGTCAACACCGAGGGTTCCGACTCCGCCATGCTTGACAACACGCTCGAATTTCTCGTCATGAGCGGCATGCCGCTCCCCCTCGCGGTCATGATTACCATACCGGAGCCGTGGGACAGAAACCACACCATGAGCCGCCGCAAGCGCGACTTCTATCAATATTACGCCACCATGATGGAACCGTGGGACGGTCCCGCCTCCATCCTCTTTTCGGACGGCGACGTGATGGGCGCGGTGCTCGACCGCAACGGTCTGCGTCCCTCCCGCTATTACATCACCGACGACGGATTCCTGGTGCTTTCCTCGGAGGTCGGTGCGCTGCCGGTTCCGGCGGAGAAGATTGTCGTCAAGGAACGTCTGCGCCCCGGCAAAATGCTGCTGGTGGACACCGTCAAGGGCAGAGTCATCGACGACGAGGAATTAAAGGAATCCTATGCCTCCCGTCAGCCCTACGGCGAGTGGCTTGACAGCCACCTCGTGCGCCTCAAAGACCTCAAAATCCCCAATGTCAAGGTGCAGGAGCATCACAGGGAGGAACGCCGCCGTCTGCAAAAGGCGTTCGGCTACACCTACGAGCAAATCATGCACTCCATCCTTCCCATGGCGCAGACCGGCAGCGAACCTATCACCGCCATGGGCGTGGATACGCCCCTCGCCGTCCTTTCCAAGCAGCCGCAGCCGCTTTTCCGTTATTTCAAGCAGCTCTTTGCGCAGGTCACCAACCCGCCGATCGACGCCATCCGCGAGGAAATCGTCACCTCCACCACCGTCTACATCGGCGAGGACGGCAATATCTTAGAAGAGAAGCCGGAAAACTGCCATGTCATCAAGATCCGCAATCCCATTCTCACCTCCACCGATATCTTAAAGCTGAAAAATATGCACGTCAGCGGCTACAAGGTCGCGGTCATCCCGATTCTCTACTACAAGAACACCCGGCTTGCGAAAGCCATCAAGCGCCTGTTTATCGAAGCGGACAAAGCCTACAACGAGGGCGCGAACATCCTCATTCTCTCCGACAGAGGCGTGGATGAAAACCATCTCGCCATCCCGTCGCTGCTGGCGGTCTCGGCGCTGCATCATCATCTCGTCGTCACCAAGAGAAGAACCTCCCTCGCGGTGGTGCTGGAAAGCGGCGAACCCCGCGAGGTGCATGATTTTGCCACCCTGCTGGGCTACGGCGCCAGCGCCATCAATCCCTATCTGGCGCAGGAAACCATTCACGAGCTGATTCACGACGATCTGCTCGACAAGGATTACTACGCCGCCGTGGACGATTACAACAACGCCATCCTGCACGGCATCGTCAAAATCGCCTCCAAAATGGGCATCTCCACCATCCAGTCCTACCACGGCTCCCAGATCTTTGAGGCGGTGGGACTCGGGAAGGAGGTCATCGACGAATACTTCACGGGAACCGTCAGCCGCGTGGGCGGCATTTCCCTCAAAGACATTGAGGAAACGGTAGACAGCCTCCACACGGCGGCGTTCGATCCGCTGGGACTCGGCACCGACACCGAGCTGCGTTCCCGCGGCGCGCACCAATTCCGCAGCGGCAAGGAGGAGCATCTCTACAATCCCCGCACCATCCACGCCCTGCAAATGGCGACGCGAGCGGGCGACTACGCGCTTTTCAAGGAATACTCCCGCATGATTACGGAGGAATCCGGCGCGATGAATCTGCGCGGGCTGACCGATTTCAACTACGCGGCGCAGCCCCTGTCCCTCGACGAAGTGGAAAGCGCCGCCTCCATCGTAAAGCGCTTCAAGACAGGCGCGATGTCCTACGGCTCCATTTCACAGGAAGCCCATGAAACACTGGCACTCGCCATGAACCAATTGCACGGCAAATCCAACTCCGGCGAAGGCGGCGAGAGCGACGAACGTCTGCTCACCAAGGGCAGCGCGGAAAACCGCTGCTCCGCCATCAAGCAGGTGGCTTCGGGACGCTTCGGCGTGACCTCGAAATACCTGACCTCCGCCGACGAAATCCAGATCAAAATGGCGCAGGGCGCAAAACCGGGCGAGGGCGGTCATCTGCCGGGACGAAAGGTCTATCCGTGGATCGCCAAGACACGTCACTCCACCCCCGGCGTGTCGCTGATTTCCCCTCCCCCGCACCATGACATTTACTCCATCGAAGATCTGGCGCAGCTCATCTACGATCTGAAAAACGCCAACCAAAACGCGCGCATTTCGGTCAAACTCGTGTCGGAATGCGGCGTGGGTACCGTCGCGGCAGGCGTCGCCAAGGCGGGCGCGGGGGTCATTCTGATCTCCGGCTATGACGGCGGCACGGGCGCGGCGCCCGGCAGTTCCATCCACAACGCGGGTCTGCCGTGGGAGCTGGGTCTTGCCGAAGCGCACCGCACGCTGCTCATGAACGGTCTGCGCAACAAGGTGGTCATCGAAACCGACGGCAAGCTGATGACGGGTCGCGACGTGGCCATTGCCGCCATCCTCGGCGCGGAAGAATTCGGCTTTGCCACCGCGCCGCTGGTGACGCTGGGCTGCGCCATGATGCGGGTGTGCAACCTCGACACCTGCCCCTTCGGCGTGGCGACGCAGAACCCCGAACTGCGCAAGCGCTTCAAGGGCAAGCCGGAATATGTGGTCAACTTCATGCTGTTCGTGGCGGAGGAACTGCGCGAACTCATGGCTAAACTCGGTGTGCGCACGGTAGATGAACTGGTGGGCAGGACCGACCTGCTGCGCCGCAAGGAAGGACTTTCCGAGAGAGAAAACAGCGTCGATCTGAGCGCGATTCTCGACCGTGAAACCGCGACGGAGCATATTTCCTACAACAACAAGAACCTGTACGACTTTGAACTGGAAAAGACACTCGACGCTACTGCCCTCCGCGACGGCTTCAAGAGCGCCTTTTCCAAGGGCAAGGCCAAGACCATTGAAATAGAAGTCAAAAATACCGACCGTTCGCTCGGAACCGCTTTCGGCTCGGAGATCACCCGCCGTTTCGGCGACACCCTGTCCGACGACACCTTCAAGGTGATCTGCCGCGGCGCGGGCGGACAGAGCTTCGGCGCGTTCATCCCCAAGGGGCTTACCCTCGAGCTGGTCGGCGACAGCAACGACTACTTCGGCAAGGGACTTTCGGGCGGCAAGCTGGTCGTCTATCCCCCGCAGGAATCCAAATTCAAGCCGGAGGACAACATCATCATCGGCAATGTGGCGCTTTACGGCGCGACAAGCGGCAGGGTCTTCATCAACGGCGTGGCGGGCGAACGCTTCTGCGTGCGCAATTCCGGCGCGACCGCCGTTGTCGAAGGCGTGGGCGACCACGGCTGCGAATACATGACGGGCGGCTGCGCGGTCATCCTCGGTCCGACCGGCAAAAACTTCGCGGCAGGTATGTCGGGCGGCGTCGCCTATGTGCTTGACGAGGACAGGGATCTCTACATGAAGCTCAACAAGGAGCTGGTGGAGGTTTCGGAGGTCACGGAGGACGTGGATGTCCGCACGCTGCGTTCCCTCATCGAGGAACACACCGCCGCGACCCATTCGCCCAAGGGACAGATGATTCTCGATCACTTCTCCGACTACCTGCCCAACTTCAAGAAAATCATTCCCCACGATTACAAGCGCATCATCGAGGACATCGCGCGGCTGGAAGGCAAAGGTCTCTCCCCCGACGAAGCGAAGATCGAAGCGTTTTACAACCTGACCAACGAGCAATAAAGGAGGAGCATGATGGGAAAACCAACCGGATTTCTGGAATATCAACGGAAGGAAGCGCCTGCCTTCTCCGTCAGCCAGCGCATTCAGAATTACAACGAATTTCACAAGCCGCTCGACGAGGCGGCGCAGAAGCAGCAGGCGGCGCGGTGCATGGCGTGCGGCGTGCCGTTCTGTCAGTCGGGCATGATGCTCGGCGGCATGCTGTCGGGCTGTCCGCTGGGCAACCTCATTCCCGAATGGAACGACCTGCTCTACCGCGGCGCATGGAAACAGGCGTATGACCGCCTGCGGCTCACCAACAACTTCCCCGAATTCACCTCCCGCGTCTGCCCCGCGCTGTGCGAAAAGGCCTGCACCTGCGGCGCGGAGGGCGACCCCGTCACGGTGAGAAACAACGAATATGCCATTGTCGAGCATGCCTATGCCGAGGGATATGCCAAAGCGCAGCCCCCCAAGGTTCGCACCGGCAAGCGGGTGGCGGTCATCGGCTCCGGTCCTGCGGGACTCGCCGCTGCCGACCAGCTCAACCGCCGCGGACACGACGTCACCGTGTATGAGCGCAGCGACCGCGTCGGCGGACTGCTGATGTACGGCATTCCCAACATGAAGCTTGAGAAATCCGTCATCGAGCGCCGCGTTGCCGTCATGAAGGAAGAGGGCGTGGCGTTCCGCACCGGCGTAAACGTCGGAAAGGACGTTTCCGCCCAAGCCATTACTGACAGCTATGACGCGGTTATCCTCGCCTGCGGCGCGTCCCATCCCCGCGATATCCAGGCGGAAGGGCGCGACGCAAAGGGCATTTATTTTGCGGTGGATTTCCTGACCTCCACCACCAGGGCGCTGCTCGACAGCGGTCTCGCGGAAGGCACCTACATCTCCGCCAAAGATAAAAACGTCATGGTCATCGGCGGCGGCGACACCGGCAACGACTGCGTCGGCACCTGTGTGCGCCACGGCGCGAAAAGCGTTCTCCAGCTCGAAATGATGCCCAAGCTTCCCGACACCCGCGCGGAAAACAACCCCTGGCCGCAGTGGCCGCGCGTCTGCAAGACCGATTACGGACAGGAAGAAGCCGCTGCGGTGTACGGCAGCGACCCCCGCGTCTATCAGACCACCGTCAAGGAATTCCTCAAGGACGAAGAGGGAAATGTCAAAGGCGCGGTTCTGGTAAAATTGCAGGCTGTCCGTGACGAAGCCACCGGTCGAATGTCGATGCAGCCGATCGAGCATTCCGAATCCACCGTCGAGGCAGAACTCGTGCTGATCGCGGCGGGCTTCCTCGGCAGTGAAAACGAAGTCACAAGCGCCTTTGGCGTGGCGACCGACGCGCGCACCAATGTGGCGGGCATTGACGGCAGCCACCGCACCAGCGTGGAAAACATCTTCACGGCGGGCGATATGCACAGCGGACAGTCGCTGGTCGTGCGCGCCATCCGCGACGGACGCGACTGCGCACGCGAGGTGGACGAAAGTCTGATGGGCTACAGCAATTTATAATTTTTTACATCACACAAAAATCCCCCTTTTCCGAGGCGTTGCAATGTGCGAATCACATTCCAATCCAACGGTAAGGGGGATTATTTTATGTTTCAAGCAGTACGCTTTCCACCTCATCGAATGACAGCGTTTTACAGTGCGCCAGATCATTTCTTGCCTTATGCACCTGCGACAGGCGGTTTTTATCCCTGTCGCTCACGGTGGGGAACCTGCCCGTTTTGAACAGATGATACAACACGCCGATATCGGTTTCTTCCGGCGTTTCCACCGTTTCCCCATAGCTGTTAGTGATGGGGAGCGCGTCCTGTATGGCGCTCCGATAGACCGCGATGAAGCGCATACGGTAGTCCTCGATCACCGGAAATACCGTCTTGATCTGCGCTTTCCAGATCAAACGGTCGATTTCAGCCGGATCGGACGGATATCGGAAGGGCTTCCCCGTGCTGCGGCAATGGCAGTCGGTGACGGTTTGAATCACCTGCGCGGGATTTTCCAGAAACTGCGCGCCGTATTGAATACACGCCGCGCAGAATTCCACATCTATGCCGCCGATATCCGAAACCAGCTCGGCAAAATACGGCTTGATGCGGTCTTTGAAACGGTAGGTCGATATCGCCAGCATACAGAAGGTGTACGCGTCAAAAGGACTGACAGCCTTGTCAAACGAAATCACTTCAATGCCCTTGCGGGCTTTCACGGAAACGGGCGCATCGGTTTCGAGAAGAAACACGGCGGGAATGGCGTCCGGGGGAAGATGTGTGTTGTAATCCGAAACAAACGCGATCCATTCATCCATCAGATGCTGCGGAATATTCTTCACCCAGACAATGTGACTATTCAGATCGCTTTCCGTTCTCTCCGCCAGAAACTGCGCGTAGGTCTTATTGGAACGGTATTCAAACCTTCCGTCCTCGTCGCAGTATCGTTCCAGCATAAACGCGCCGGGGTTTTCTTCGGGCGCCTCCATCACATCAAAGGAGCGCGTGGATTCGCGGCGGGCTACCTTTTCCATGACGATCTCGTCAAAACGATTCTTCCACGGAATATCAAACGGGACATACAGGACAAGACTCTTCTCTTCGAGAAGATGATTCCGGATATCCCTGATCAGATTGGCGGCATTGGTAATCTGATTCCACCATACGCTTTCCATTGTCTCACACCTCCATATACTTCATCAGTTCGTCGTCCACATCCGCCTTGCTGCCGATCATGCGGAAGAAGTTGTAGCGTGCAAACAGGTAATTTCCGGTAGAAGTGGTGCGAAGGATATTCATTTCCTTCATTTCCTCCATCAGCGCCGAAATCTGCTCCAATGTCAGGGAGGTCAGCTTTTCCAGACCGAATTCATCCGCCAGCGCCATGACGTCTTCCGGCGTATAGCCGCTTTTTCCGCTTTTTTCATAATACAGGTACGCCACCACCAGCGCGATGACATGGTAATAACAGTCCTCGTCCACCTTGAGGGTAATCATGAATTTATTGGTGATATCCTTCTGGAATTCACTGTCCGCCAGCACCTTTTTAATGTGCTTTTCCTGAATCTCATAGGGCGGCGTCTTTGTCTGGCTGTAACCGGCATATCCGCTTTCTTTCATAGACTCGAGAAGCTTGGAGCAGTAGAGATGTATCAGCCCCGGGAAATAGTTGGTTTTGGCAAGAATCATGGAAACAAGGCTGTCCTGCTCCTTGGGGAAACGCATTCCCAGATAGTACAGGGGCGTCTCGAGCAGTTTGCGCGCCTCGTTGAAATCCAGAGGCTTGACCGTCAGCCATGACAGATGCGGCAGTCCCACGTTGTCCTTCTGGGCAAGGTCGCCTTTGAAGCGCGCGATATTTCGCAGACCCGCAATGACAAATTTAAATCTGCCTTCTCCCACCGACTGAATATCCTTCAGCGCGTCAAAGGGGGCAAACTTCACTGCCTCGCAGCTATCAATAAACGCGTCCGCTTCATCCATCAGCAGCAGAAAATACGGGATGGGCGGCTCCTTTTCTGTCGTCAGGCGGCGCTTGATCGCGCGTGCCAGTTCGTTCCAGTCATCCGTCTCAAAGTCCTCTTGCAGGATGCCCTCATCCGACAGCGTCTGGGACACTTTGCGCGCCGCTTTTGTATAATCCAGCAGCTTGATATCCACCAGAACGGCTCTGTCGCCGTTTTCGTTGTGGTCAATGACGTTTTTCGCCATGCGGAGAAGCGCCGTTTTGCCCAACTGTCTGCCGCCGTAAACGATGTTCACGCCTTTGGCGGACTCGATCTTGCTCAGCTCGTTCTCCCGTCCGAAGAACATTTCCGGCGGAATCGGATCAGCCGCTTTGGTAAAATACGGCTGATAATAGGAAAACGGCATAATCAACGACATGAGCATTCTGTTGATGGTTGTCTCTTCATAATGATCCGCCAGATACTTGATCGCCACTCTGTCCACCACGGCAAAGATCGCTTCATGCATATTCTGCTTGATCTGGCGCGCCAGATTTCTACGCTCCGCCAGCGCGAGGGGATAGTCCAGCAAAACCAGCGTATGCGCGGCGTTTCCGATTTCCCGGAAGGTCTCGAGAAGACTTTCCGTCTTGTAATGTCCGAAAAGGCATATCACGCGGAAACGCTTCTGGGACGCCTCCGAACCGAACGCCGCAATGGGATGCTTAAAGTTGCTCTTTCTGCCGTTGATCGGCTTTTTGAGCGTTACATAATACATCTCCTTCTTGTTATAGGTCGGGCGCGTCACGACCGACTCCACATCAAACCCCAGCATACCCAGCAGGCTTCTGAGCTTCTCCTCGCTATACCCTCCCGCAGAGGGCCATGATTCAATCAGCCGTTTGCCGCCGCGTTCTCTCTTATTGAATCCCGTCAGCTTCTTGATCGACACACTGGCGTCACCGACAGAACGATAGGTGTATTCATAGGAGCGCAGGAAATCCGCCAGATAGTCCTTGTCAAACAGGGTAAAGTCGGATTCTGTCTGACCGTTCGCCAGACGGTTGAGCATATCCTCCGCCACCGTATAGTTCATATCGTCGATAGATTCCCTGATTTTTTGGATAAAGGGCTGCTGCTCAGGATCATTGTCACTGTTCCGGATGAATTCATCCAGTTCCTTCCGGATCATATCGGCCCTTTCCACCGATTCCTGGCGAATCTGCGTCATAAAGGTATTGGTAATGCGCGTGAAGAAGCCGTAGTTGTGGCACTTGCGGCAGATATCGAACCATTCGTTGACAGTGCGGAGAATCTGTTCCTTCTTGTCGTCCGAGGTATTATCCAGTTGTCCGTAACTCTGTACCAGCTCCAGATCACCGATGAAATTGTCCCGTACCTTCTGCGCGCGCGTATCCAGCCGCTTCATTTCCTCGTCAATATCCCATTTCCCGATCACCGCCGACAGAGCATACTGTTTGCACTCGGCATACTCCATCAGCATCATCGCGGAGCCCAGATCGTCATCGCCGTCGATAATCTGCGTCATGCGCTCCATCATCGTAGGATTGTCCTCTGTCGCGTGAACCAGAATGCGATCCCAGATGTCGTAGCCGTCCAGACCCATGGTATAGGGGGAGAGCTGGGGCATCCGGTTTTCATCCAGAAGCACATGCGAGCTTTTCAGGAAGTCGATGTAGAAATACGCACGATCCGCTTCTTCATACTCACCGATCAGCCGCAGCCGCAGCTCGTTGAGCGTGTAGACAAGCACGCACTCTCCCGGTGTGCGTTCCGCGTCCCCGGTAATGAAGCCGTCGATGGCTTCCCTGATACCCGCGAGAATTTCCTTGCGGGTACGGTTGTACTGGATCAGCGTTTCATTGTCCTCCATAACGGCGTAGCCGTCGTTCAGAACCACCCAGCGGCACAGAACCCGCACAATCTTTTCCAGTTTCTTGAAAAGATTGGTGCGCAGACTGCTGACAAGCTTGGAGGATTTCTGGCGCAGGGTAACGCACGACTCCGCCTTCTTCCAATACAGGTCGATAAATTCATTGATCTTGGCGTCGTCTATATTGACTTCCCGCACCTGCGCGTCATCCTTGATGAATTGATCCAGAAGGAATTCCTTCATATCAGGCAGACATGACACATCGTTTGTCACCACGACGGAAAGATACAGACTGATATCTCCGTCATCGGAAAACATCAGCTTGTACATTTCGATCAGCCGTCGGAGCGATTTCTTCTCTACCACATGATTTTCGATGTAGGTCGAATAATACTGGTTCGCTTCCTTTTGCAGCTTTCTGATTTCTCTCTCCCTGCGATCCATCTCTTTGATATGGTAATCGGCAAACTTGTCTATGCCGTAGTGGATCTCTTCCTTGAAGGAATACACCTGCGAAAGCACATCCTGCAATCCGGGATTCTCCCTCATCAGCGGAAGATCCTTTGTCATGGAGAAAAGCTGCTTCATGTTGTAGTCATAGGGCATATGATCCATGAAAAGATAGCGAAGCATGGCGGAAACCAGCAGCGACTCGTCGCCGCAGCCTCCCTCTCCGAAAAACGTCTGCATCATCACATCGGAAGTATAGGCGCATTTTCCCATCGGATCGTTGACCGCATACGCCAACTGTCGATACAACAGATTCGCCTTTTTGTCATACCTGGCCAGCGATTTCAGATAAGCGGTGGCGCAGTAAAGTTTGTCCGCAAGCAGCATTTCCCCATACCGTTCGGCAGGCGGCAGATCGTCCGGTATGTCTTCGTCGTCAACCATCACATACATATCCTCCGGCTCGTATTCCTCCGGCTCGGCGGCTTCCGCTTCCGTCTCTTCCGGCTCGGTCGCTTCCGGTTCGGTCGCTTCTGCCTCAGTCGCTTCCGGTTCGGTCGCTTCCGGTTCGGTCGCTTCCGGTTCGGTTGCTTCGGGTTCGGTTGCTTCCGGTTCGGTCGCTTCCGGTTCGGTCGCTTCCGGTTCGGTCGTTTCCGGCTCGGTCGCCTCCGGTTCGGTTGCTTCCGGATTGGTCGCTTCTGGTTCGGTCACTTCGGGTTCGGTCGCCTCCGGTTCGGTTGCCTCCGGTTCGGTTGCTTCCGGTTCGGTCACTTCGGGTTCGGTCGTTTCCGGCTCGGTTGCTTCCGGTTCGGTCGCTTCGGGTTCGGTTGCTTCCGGTTCGGTCGTTTCCGGTTCGGTCGCTTCGGATTCTGATGAGCTGTCCTTAAGACTGTCCGGATCGAATGGATTTCCGTCAGGACGGTACCATTGGTCTTCGACGGAAACATACCGTCCGAAGGATGCTTCCACCCCGTTTTTATGCAGAAGGTCAACCAACCCGTCGCAATGCGCGTGGGTTTCCCCCATCACATAACAGCAGAATTCGCTGCCTTCTTTTCCTTCTTCAACATAACCGCGCAGATCATCGAAAAACGAATCATACGTCTCCGCATCCATCCGCAGAATCGTAACGAAAAGACAGAATCGGTTATCCGACCGGGTCATCAGCGCAAAGGCATATTTTGTATCTATCCTTTTTTCCATGAACGAATCCACGCCAAATTTCTCTACAACGTAATCGCAGCTCCTCGCTTTCCAGAAAGTCATCAACGCCTTCCATACGGTGTGCGGCATCTCTGTAAAACTATCACGGCATTTCCGCATCCCCATAAAGGACGCGGAATCCTGGGTAGTGAACGCCTTGCAGCCTTTGTCGGTAAGGGCATAGATTGTTTTGGTTCCGTCCAGAACCATCCTCGACAGATAGCCTTTATTATACAGGTAGTCAAGCTGCGCTTTAAAAAGCTGCTGGTTTTTGATTATCTCTTCGTCGTTCTCTTCCGGTCGGTCTTCCTCCCAAAGAGCGAACCCCGATTGAAAAATACCTTTGAGAACCGACTTCCTTGCGCTGCCAAATACGCCCGACATATCGCTTTTGAAAAGCTTGACGCCGAATTTGCTCTGCGTGGTTTTCCACTCCGGTTCTGACACGGTATGGCTGCTTTCAATCAGTAAAACTACATCTTCCAAAAACGCAAAATCATCCGCCGAAAAAGACCATGCTTTCTGTCCGGCGTCCGTATCGTCCGGTTCATCCTCCTGCGACAGCGGCTCGTCCGTCGGAACGGACGTCTGCGTGACGACGGATTCGGAACACGCCTCAGACGGCAGTTTCTCTGCTTTCTCTGCTTCTGTTGCGTTCTCCGTTTCCTCTGTATCCTCCGTTTCTGCCGCTTCCGCCGCCTCGACGGTTTCTGTTGTTTCCTGCGTTCTTTCCGCGGCTTCGGTTGCTTCCGTCTCGTCCGCAAAATAAAGCCCGTCGCCGATCACTCCTGCAATGATTTCGTTTTCAAAATCATGGGTGAGATCCTGCACCAGTTTCACAATGACATTGCAATCGCTTTTATCGCTCCGGCGAACGGACTCCACCAGTTTCAGGTACGGATCAAACAGACTGCCATACATACCATAATCAATCTGATCCGGATTGCCCCATTTTTCCAGCTCCTTCTGATGGCGCAGAAGCTGTCCGGCAGGAACCGGACTGTCTGTACGCAGCCGCAGAAAATCGCGGATTGCGTCGCTGTACCGTTTCGATGCGCTGCATTGTGCTTCCAGCGCACAGAGCCTGGCTTCCGCTTCGCTCAGAAGCGCGGGCATTTCTTCGCCGGGAAACAGGGCGGCATATTGCCGTGTCACATTCTGCTGCAACGAGCGCTGCCGCGTCATGCAGTCAATGCACGCTTCCAGCAGGTCATCCTGTGCCAGTTTCTTTTCTTCCAGCTCCGTCATCACCTGCCGGACACATAGCGCCATTTCCTCACACTGCCGTTTCCATCGGTCAAACCATTCCCGTGCCTCCTGCACGTCTTTTAATGGAATCATTCCATCGCCTCCTGTAACAGTTGCATAAAATCAGACAACCTGCTCCGCCCATTCAAAGGCAGGCAGTTGCGATAATTTTAGTCTTATATTCAAGTGTGTATGCTGTCCATTCATTCACAAAAAGATGCGGCTTCCGACAGCGTTTGCAGCAGACAGTCATCCAGTCTGTCCGCCACACGCTGCTTGAGCGCGGGCGGGATGGGGTAAATGACCTCCGCCATGCTGCCCGCAATGGCGGCAATGGTATCGCTGTCTCCGCCAATCGAAATCGCCTCCGCCACAACGTCGGTAAAGCTCTCTCCCGTGAGGAAGGCCACGATTGCCTGCGGCACCGAACCCTGGCAGGATACGTCAAAGGTATACTCCTCTCTGATTTCGTCAAGCGTAAAGCCGAGATCGTAATACTGCGAAGCGTACTGCCTCACATCCTCCTTGCCGCCGCCGCTGCGCAGGGTAAAGATGCTGCCCGCCACCGCTTTGGCGCCCTTGATGCCTTCAGGATGATTGTGCGTCACCGCTGCCGAAAGCTCCGCCAGCGTCTCCGCTTCCTCGAGGGAACGCGCTGCCCATCCCGCGAAGGAAACGCGCATGGCGGAACCGTTGCCCCAACTGTTGTAGGGTTCGCTGCCGGGCAGGAGAAGCCAGCGGAAAAACGAACCGCCGTAACCCGCGTGCGGGAACCTTCTGCCAAAGGTCTTCATGGAACGTATGATTTCCCGCCTGATAACGGTGTTCGCCTCCTCTCCCGCTGCCAGCCAGTTGTCCGGCAACTGCCGCAGTCCGCACATGATACCTTCGGCGACGGCGCAGGTCATCACCGAATCGTCGGTGAAATGCGTATTTCCGACGACCATCTGTTCCTCTGCGAGCTTATATTTGATGTTGTGCCATTCATACGCCGAGCCAACGGTGTCCCCCACAACAGCACCGAACATTTTATCGGGGAGGGAATCAGTCTGTTTCATTTTCATCATCCTTTCAAATAGCCAATTGTAAAAGTTAAAAAACGGCGGAAATACGGGAATTTTTGAGGACGCATTTTCTCCGCTAAATGAGAATTTAGTGGTCAGTGGTCAGTGGGAAGTGGGAAAGTGGGGAGTGGGGAGTGGGGAGAAAGAAAAGCGAAGCGCAATTAGCGAGCGAATGCGAGCGCGGGAGTCCAGCCGATGACGGCAAGAGGATTTTCCAATCGCCGAACGATTTTT
>CACWOA010000014.1 GCA_902762395.1 uncultured Ruminococcus sp. | reverse complement strand
ATTTCGCTTGTCAACTTTTTTCGCGTAATGATTGACAAATTTCGTCCGATGGGATATAATAAAAGTGCAAACAGAGTGTCCGACAATAGACGGCGCTCCAAACTAATTGGGTTAAAGAAATTAACCGCCACGGATTTGAGAGGCCAGGCGGTTATTTCTTTTTATTGTCGGAATACTCCATGATCATAATGACCAGTCCGATGACTTCCACGATCAACGCCGTGAACATCATCATATCCTGGTATGTAACCATATCGCATCACCTCCGATTCCTTTGACAGAACCGGAACGACAGTTTAAAAAGAATTTTTTCGCCTCCGATTCGTCAATTGATTGGGTTCATTGAGGAAATCGGAGCGCCGCCTTTTCATCTATTTTTACTCGCGAAAATCGCGATGTGTAATGAGTCGGACAACTCTGTTTGCAAAATGAATCATATCATAATCCATTTCGCTTGTCAACTTTTTTCGCGTAAATTTCGCTTGTCAACTTTTTTCGCGTAATGATTGACAAATTTCGTCCGATGGGATATAATAAAAGTGCAAACAGAGTGTCCGACAATAGACGGCGCTCCGAAAAAGAAGTTGTTACAAAAGAAATAACCGCTTCGTTTAGGGGACTGGGCGGTTATTTCTTTTTATTGTCAAAATACGCCATGATCGCAACGACCAGACCGACGATTTCCACGATCAACGCCGTGAACATCATCATATCCTGGTATGTAACCATATCGCATCACCTCCGATTCCTTTGACGAAACCGGAGCGACAAATAAGTAAAGAATTTTTCGCCTCCGATTCGTCAATTGATTGAATGCATTGAGGAAATCGGAGCGCCGCCTTTTCATCTATTTTTACCTCGCGAAATCGCGATGTGAATGAGTCAGACAACTCTGTTTGCAAAATGAATCATACCATAATCCATTTCGCTTGTCAACTTTTTTCGCACAGCCGCCGGAAATTCACCCGGCGGCTGTGCTTTTATGTTCTTTATTGAAAAAATGGAAAAATATCAACCGCAATCCCAGTTGTACAGCACGTCGCTGAAATCGAGGCGTTTCAGCGCTTCGCGGTTGATGAGGAAATTGCCCACGCCCACATCGCCCCACAGCACGTCCACGCCGTCCTTGCGGTCGGAATCCAATTGGAACAGGAGGGTATCGTAGCGTTCGCCCCCTTCATAAAAACGCGGGTCGTTCTGGGTAAAGTAGGGATAGCCGCCCATCTTGTGATGCGGCACTTCGTCACTGTCATCAAAGATCATCTCAAGGATATCATCGTCCAGATCGTAAAAATCCTCCGCTTCGTCATCGGGAAAGGCTTTTTTCCAACGGTCAAAAAAGGCGCTTTCATAGCGGTAATCGGCGGGCGACATTCCCTCTGAAGAAAGGTCGAACGTCATTCGGAACTCCCCCTCAAAGGGCATCAGTTCTCCCTTTTCCTGACCGGCATAGATTTCACTCACATAGGACACATCCATATCCCGGTCAACGGTGGGATAATAGACAACGCGCCATTCTTTCTGCGGGGCAGGAAATTTCATCGGGCAGCCGTAGAGATCGTTGTCGCTGATAAAAAATTGCAGCATGCCGGTATGGGGAAAATCCGGCAACTGAGCGACATCTTCGCAATTGATCTGCGCGAGAAGGTACAGCTTTTTCCCCTTGGGGTCGGTCGGCGCTTGGGCGCCGTCCGGCAGGTAGGGCAGCCCACCCACCTTGCTGTCAAAGACGGTACAGGGTTCGACGGACAGCTTGATATTGGCGCAGGGAATCACGGTGCTTTGCTGTATTTCCTGCTTGATGCGCGTGACGGTTTCCATCATATCCGGTGTCATAATGTGCATTCTCCTTTTTTATGAAAAATCAATAGAACATCGTGCCGATGCCCTGATCAGTGAACATCTCGATGAGAATCGAGTGCGGAATTCTGCCGTCGATGATATGCGCTCTGCCCACGCCCTGCCGCACGGCTTCCACACAGCAGTCGATTTTGGGAATCATGCCGCCGGAGATAATGCCCTGCTTTTTGAGCAGCGGCACTTCGCTGACATTCACCACGGGAATGAGGGTGTTTTCGTCGTCCTTGTCATCCAGCAGACCGCAGATGTCGGTCATGAGAATCAGTTTGCTTGCCCTGAGCTTCGCCGCGATTTCCGCCGCCGCCGTGTCGGCGTTGATATTGTATACCTCGCCGCCGTAGCCGCCCGCGATGGTGCTGACGACCGGGGTATAGCCCTTGTCGATCGCGTCCTGTATCACGTCGGTATTGACCTCCACGATCTCGCCCACAAAGCCGAGATCGTCCTTTTTCATGAGCTTCTCCGCCATGAGCATTCTGCCGTCCAGACCGCAGAGTCCCAGCGCCTTGCCGCTGTGACGCATGAGGTGCTGCACGAGGCTCTTGTTGACCTTGCCGGCGAGCACCATCTGCACGATGTCCATGGTTTCCTCATCCGTGTAGCGCATACCGTTGATGAACTGGCTTTCCTTGCCGATCTTGTCGAGCATGGCGTTGATTTCGGGGCCGCCGCCATGCACCAGCACGACATGAATGCCCACCAACTGCAGCAGCACAATGTCGCTCATAACCGCCTCTTTCAGTTCCTCGTTGAGCATGGCGTTGCCGCCGTATTTGACGACGATGGTCTTGCCCGCCCATTTCTGGATATAGGGCAGCGCCTGAATCAGCACGTTTGCCCGGTCTTCGGTGGAGATGCTGATTTTTTCTTTGGTTTTCTGATGTTCCATTTGTTCTGATGCCTTCCTTTTGTATAATGATTTAACTGTGCAATTGTTGATGTTCTTTTTCCAGTTCTTTGTAAAGCTGCGCCGCGCTCCATATCGCGTTGGACGGCGTGAGCATCGCTTTCAGGTCGATGGTGGGAATGCCCGCGCTGTGATACGCGTCAAGAAACGCGTCCAGCTCATTTCTTTCAAGGAAGCACATGACCATCATTTCCCGCTCAAAAGCTTCCCCACGGTACGGTTCCTCCGTCAACGGCAGCATCGGCATACCCGCCAGCGCGCCCACCTTCTGGTCGTACTGTTCCTTATAAATCTTCACCACGCGGATGCCCATTCCTCCGCACACCGAAGCGATGAGCGCCGCCTTGATTTCATTCACGTTAAAAAGCAATACTTTTCCCCGATTTGTCATGGATTGCATCTCCCAAATCTGCTCTTTTTATTTTATTTCAAACTGCCTGCCATACATTTCGCGAGATCCGCGCAGATATCCGGGTCAAAGATTTTTGTCAGCAGCGAGGCAATGGTTGTTTCCGCTGCCGCTGCCGCGTCCCCGTCATGATCCGCCAGCCGCGTCATGGGCAGCAGCAGGAAAAACAACGGCTCCCCCTGTTCCCGACCCAGCCATTTCTCCGCCTCATGATAGGGAATGGGGTTTATCTTGCGGTCATGCGGTCCGGTGCAGCCGATTTCCTGTCCGTCTATGTAATAGACGGTATCGCCCGGATGAAATTCAATTTTGAAAATCCTTCCGCCGTCCAGCTCCGTCTCGAATGTGGAGGGATTCTCCGCGTATCCGTCAGAAGTTTCAAACAGATCTTCCCTGTATCCGGTGAAGGCGCGCCACCAGTTGCGTTCGTCTTCCGACAGGGGGCATTGTTCGTCCATCAGTTCCTCCGCCGACATATCCGTTTCTTCGTCATACGCGCTGCCCCACTCCGCCCGGAAGAAGCATCGCCAGAAGCGCCGGTTTTCAAAGTCCACGTCGTCAATACCGAGATTTGTCATATGACACCGCCCTCTCTGTTTCCTGCCGTTTATCAGCGGTTTCCTAAAATATCCTTCAATTGTTCCGCGCGGTAATCGCCGCTGATTCTGACATAATCATAGGTCAGATCACAGCCGTAAGCCTTGGCGCGGCCGTCGCCGCTGCC
Source organism: uncultured Ruminococcus sp. (assembly GCA_902762395.1). Taxonomy (GTDB): domain Bacteria; phylum Bacillota; class Clostridia; order Oscillospirales; family Acutalibacteraceae; genus RUG762. The sequence goes on along the minus strand of CACWOA010000014.1, from coordinate 12,335 downwards.
GCAGGTAACGTCAATCATAATCTCGTCCGCGAGAAGAATTTCCTTGGCGCGCACTTCGTCAAACGGCACGCCCGCGCCGTTCCGGCAGACGATAATCCTGCCCCGCTCCGAGACAAACGCCACCTCTACCTGTGCCATATCGCACTTCGCGCCGGAATAGCCGATGGCGCACAGCACGCGTCCCCAGTTCGCGTCCGAGCCGAACATCGCCGCCTTGACCAGACTCGAACAGATCACCGATTTCGCAATGACGCGGGCGGTTTCGTCATCCGCCGCGCCGTGAACGCTGCACGTCAGCAGACGGGTGGAGCCTTCGCCGTCGCGGGCAAGTTCCCGGCAGACCGTCACGCAGATGGCTTTTAACGCCTCGGTAAAGCGGTCGAATGCCGCGCCCTCGCTGTCAATGAGGGGGTTGCCTGCCAATCCCGAAGCCATGACCGCCGCCGTGTCGTTGGTGGAGGTATCGCCGTCCACCGATACCATATTGAAGGTTTCGGGAACCACCTTTGCCAGCGCCTTGCGCAGCATATCCGGCGAAATCGCCGCGTCGGTAGTGATGAAGCACAGGATGGTCGCCATATTCGGATGCACCATGCCGGAGCCTTTTGCCATCGCGCCAAAGCGCACCTTGGCGCCGCAGAGATCACACTCGAAGGCAATTTCCTTGCGGTAGCGGTCGGTGGTGAGAATCGCGTCGGCCGCGTCGGAGCCGCCGTCATAGCGAAGCTGCGCCGCCAGCGTGGGAGCTGCCTTTCGGATGGGGTCGAGGTTGAGAACCTGTCCGATCACTCCGGTGGAAGCGACAATGACGTCTTCCGGCGCGATATGCATGACCTCAGCGGCAATGCGGCACATTTCCTCTGCCTTCTGTTCGCCGTCGGCGTTGCAGGTGTTGGCGTTGCCGCTGTTGCAGATCAGCCCTTGGGCATAGCCGTCCGCCAGATGGCGGCGGGTAACGGCGATGGACGCGCCCTTGACAAGATTCTGCGTATAAGCGCCCGCTGCCGCGCAGCGTACATCGCAGCAAAGCATGGCAAGGTCGCGCTTGGTTTTGTTGCGGCGCATACCGCTGTGGATCCCCGCCGCCTGAAAGCCCAGAGGAGCCGTGACGCCGCCGGGAATGACGCGGGAATGACGGAGTGAAAGCTGAAATTTAGACATAGATCACATCACCAAATCCATATTTACTCATGCACCTTGCAGCTCAGCGAGGAGACATCCAGACGAAACACCGCGACCGCATCCAGCATCTTCCCGGAAAAATCCCAGTCGGCGCGACCTGTGGCATGGCGCATCATCAAGGAAAGTCCGTGTTTTTTCTCGTTTTCATCATCCACCATGCTGACCGTGCCGTTCCCGATAATACTGCCAAAGCTGGCGGTGTGCGCACAAGCCATATCGGCGGTTTTCAATTGATAATCCGCGTCCATCTCAAAACCAACCTGCGGCGCGTGGGCGATCAAGTCGATCTTTCTGCCTTCCTTGGCGCTGTGGAAGTAAAAGACAAAACCCGACGCGGTTTCTTCCCAACCGAAATTAAGCGGGACAATATAGACCTCGCCGTTATCATTGAACCCGAGACGGCAGCAATGACAACGGTTCATCAGCGCCTTGACGGTTTCGGGGTCTTTCACTTCACGGTCTTTTCTTCTCATGAAACGTACATTCCTTTCGCCGTTTGTTTCTTCACCAATGTAATCCGATCCGCTCGCGGTATTGCACGGCATTCTCGCAATTCGGATCAATGCCTGAGGTCGCGTCGGGACAGAATGGCAGCATTTTCCAATCCTCACAGCCGCACGCACCCACCAAAATCAGATTTTCCATATATTCCTCAAAGGTTCCGCCGAGGATACAGCCGTGTCCTTCGCCTTCATCGTGGCTGAGATAGACCACAGGCGGATTTTCCGCGTCCGCGCCGATATCCAGCGCAATCACATCCCCGTTGCCTGCCTGCATAAAGCCCAGCTTGTGGTGCCAGACACGGTCGTACACGTCATTTTCATCGGGAAAACAGGCTTTGATCCATTCTCTGCGCAAGTTTTCCGCATAATAAACCGCTTCGGGGGAAAGCACCAGCTCCGCCGCAAAAATTGCACCCAATTCCCCGGGTAATTCAAAATTCTCCGGCAATATCGGCATAAACGTCATAGAGTGTTTCCAGCCGCTCCCGCAGCTTTTTCACATCAAGCATTCTTTCAGTCCTTATTCACAGGCTTGTCAAGGTCGATTTTCGCGCCGCAGTCGGGACAGTCGCAGGTGATCTCCGCAGGAATGCCGAACAGCGTGTTTTTGACAATCTTCTTGGAACCGCACTGGGGACAGAAAAGAAATTCCCTGTTTCTGCCTCCCATAATATGGCATAACACCGCAAACATCAGTGCGATTGACATAATGACAAAAATGGTGGCATAGCCCCCCTTGACAATAAAGCAAAGCTCCAGCAGGAAAAACGAAAAGGCATAAAGAACAAATGCGCCGAACAACAAGGCTCTGCGTAATCTAAAATATTCTCTTCTGGATTTCATCGGTTGTCAGTCCTCCACATATTTTTTGATAAGCGCCAGCAGCAGGGTCGAAATGGACGCAATAATGACCGACCATGTGGCGATGAATTTGAGCAGCGTCTTGAAGGGAGCATCCTCCTCCGCCACCAGAACGGCCGTGGGACCGTCCGCGCCGCCGATAATGCCAACGCTGCCGCTCCGTCCCGCCGTCAGTCCTTTGACACCTGTGGCAAGTCCGATCACGCTCACGGCGCACAGAATCAGCGACGCGATTTTTTTGTAAGTGCTTCTGATGATGTCCATTTTGACTCTCTCCATTCTTTATATAAATTTACAATATCTTTTCCATGCCGATTTTCTGGGGAACCAGCCCGCAGCGCTCATAAAACTGCATCGCGCCGGGATTGCAGCACCACACATTCAGCGTGACATTGTAGCAGCCGCTCTCCCTGGCAAAGGTAAGAACGTACTCATACAGTCTTTGTCCGATATGCTGACCGCGGCAGTGCTCATCCACACAGAGATCGTCTATGTAGAGCGTTTTAATGTCGGTCACGCAAGTGTCATGGAGGTGCTGCTTGAACACACAAAAAGCATAGCCTTTCACTTCGCCGTCCGTCTCCGCCACAAAAATGGGGCGGCTGTCGTCCCCGAGCATAGCGGCAAGCTGCGCAGGGGTGTATTTTACCCCGTTCGGTTGAAACAGGTCGGGTCTGCCCCCATGATGTACATGGCAAACCTGCCGCAGCAGTTCGCTGATGGCGGGAATGTCCTGCGGCACCGCCCGACGGATGGTCATCGTGTCCGTATCGTTCATGGGTCACACGTCCTTTCTGTGAATCATCACACATCAACGACCGTCAGATAACGGAATTGTTTATCCGGGTCATTGTTTTCATAATACATACAGAATATTCTGTTGTCACGGTCAAGGCAGTTGCCGCGGCACACCATATCATTCACGCGGCGCGCCAGCTTCGTCCGGTCAATGCCGTACTGTTCCAGAAATGCCTCTATTTCTTTCACATCGGACAGATAAGAGGGTTCATGCCGGCTGACTTCCTCCAATGCGCTGTCGAGCATGGCTTGCAGGAAATTTTCGGTGCTGTTCCACCCCACCACAAAGGAAATATAATCATCGTTATCGCTGATGTAAACCGGTGGTTCCTCCACGCCGTCTTGCAGGTCCCGCAGCAGATACCCGGCATTCCAGACCCCTTGGTTTTCACTCCAGATCAGCACATAATTGTCCGTCATCGTGTGCCATTCTTCACGGGGCATTCTGCTTAATTGCCCATACTCATCATCATGATCGGGGTCTGCGTAATCCGCCACATCCGCTGCCAGCTCTTCATATGATGTTATGATATCGCAGGGAGCAAAGATTTCATTGAACGCACTGTTGATTTTCTCTTTGCCGTATCTTCTCAGATAATCGCGGTACGACTTCGGCAGTCTCGCGCCGATTCGTTCCTCGGCGGCTTGAATGTCGCTTTCCGCAAATCCTCCGTCTGACGGCATACTCACCACCACCTGCCGCATGATTTCGTTTACCGTGAGATGATATTGCTTTGGCATGGGATTCCCTCCTCATTTTTTGCCTTATTTTATCAGTTCCCTGATTCTCCTGACATTGGCAAGGGTATTCTCTTTCGCCGGACCGCCCGCGCTCTTTCTCTGGCTGACGCAGATGTCCAAATTAATGGCTTGATACACGCCCTCGTCAAAGGTGTCGCATATGGCTTTATATTCCTCCAGCGGCAGGGTTTCCAGCGTTTCGCCCTTTTCAATGCACTTGGCGACAAGGGTGCCGGTCGCCTTGTACGCGTCACGGAAGGGCAGCCCCTTCTTGACCAGATAATCGGCGCAGTCGGTGGCGTTGATGAATCCCTTGGCGGCGGCTGCACGCATATTGTCCTTCAGCACCGTCATGGTGTCGAGCATGGGAATAAAGGTGGTGATACACATTTTCACTGTGTCGAACGCGTCGAAGATGGCTTCCTTATCCTCCTGCATATCCTTGTTATAAGCCAGCGGAATGCCCTTCATCACCGTGAGCAATGTCATGAGATCACCGAACACCCTGCCCGATTTGCCGCGCACCAGTTCCGCGATATCCGGATTTTTCTTCTGCGGCATGATGGAGGAACCCGTGGAAAACGCGTCGTCCAGCTCGATAAATTTGAATTCCCACGAGCACCAGAGGATGATTTCCTCGGCAAAGCGGGACAGATGCACCATGACAATGGAGAGCGCCGACGCGAGTTCCAGACAGAAATCGCGGTCGGACACGCCGTCCAGACTGTTGCGCGAATAATCGTCCATGCCCAGGGCGGCGGTGGTCAGGCTGCGGTCAATGGCGTAGGTCGTACCTGCCAAAGCGCAGCTTCCGAGGGGGTTGACGTTCATGCGCTTCTTTGCGTCCTCGATACGGGCGATGTCACGCAGGAGCATTTCGGCATAGGCGAGCAGGTGATGCCCGAAGGTGATGGGCTGCGCGCGCTGCAAATGGGTATAGCCCGACATAACGGTGTCGGCGTTTTCCTCCGCCTTGTTGCAGATCACTCCGACCAGTTCCCGGAGGTCACTGAGAATTTCGTCCGCCTCTTTGCGCAGGGTCAGACGGATATCCAGCGCCACCTGGTCGTTGCGGCTGCGGGAGGTGTGCAGGCGCTTGCCGGTGCTGCCGAGACGGGCAGTGAGTTCCCCTTCGACGAAGGTGTGAATGTCTTCCGCTTCCATGTCGATTGACAGTGCGCCGCTGTCGAGATCCGCGAGAATGCCCTTTAAACCCTCAATGATTCTGTCGGCTTCCGAGCGGTCGATGATGCCGCAGGTGCCGAGCATATCGGCATGCGCCATGCTGCCCTCGATATCCTCGCGGTACATACGGCTGTCGAAGGATATGGAAGAATTAAAGTCGTTGGTTTTCTTGTCGATTGCTTTTGAAAAGCGTCCCTGCCAAAGCTGCATATTTTTTATTTCTCCTTTGTATTTTATTACTTATCACTCAACAGATCGGAAAAATTGATAATCGCGGAGCCGTCGGTCACGGTGGGCAGCTTGCCGTCCCACTTCTGAATCTTTTCGTATTCAATCAGATTGGCGTTGAGGGATTTATTCAGCACATTGTTGGCTTTGGCCTGCGCCTCGGACTGAATGCGCAGCGTTTCGGCGGCGGCTTCCGCCTTGACGATGGCTTCTTCCTTCTCGGTCTTGGCTTTGAGAAGGCGCTGCTCCGCCACCTGCTTTTCCTCGATAGCGGCGATGTACGCTTCGGAGAATTCAAAATTGATAATGTTGACGTCCTCTACATAAATGCCGTTCTTGTTGAGTTTGTTGTTGAGTTCGGTAATCAGACCCTGCGAGATCAGCGAACGGTTGGCGACGCTTTCCTCGGCGGTGTATTTGGCGGTAATGGCCTTCAGAACCTCATTGACGGCAGGGGTGACCAGAACCGTTTCGTAATCGCTGCCGACATTCTTGTAAATGGCGTAGGATTTGTCCTTGGACACGCGGTAATTGATCGCGAGCTTGGTTTCCACCGTCTGCAAATCCTTGGAAAACGCCTCGGTTTCCACTTCCAGCTTGACAATGCGGTTGTCCATCTTGATGATCCGCTGCACAAAGGGAATTTTCAGGTGCAGTCCCTCTTGCAGCACATTCTCGCTCACGCGTCCCAATGTATTGATGACGCCGGTATGTCCCGCGTCGATAATCGTCACCGAATTGGCGACTACAAACAGAACCAACAGCACTGCCGCCACAATGCCGATCGTCTTTTTGGGGATGTTGATTGTCTTTTTTTCATTAATCACAACTGCCATTTTTTCATAAGTCCTTTCGTATCTGAAATTTTACTTCCGGCGCGAAGCGTTTAATTTCACATTTCACACTTCACACTTCACACTCGCTAAAAAAGCAATGGCGCGGAGCAGAGATTGTTCCCTCCCTGCCCCACGCGATTGGATAAAATGAATATGCGGATGAAATCAATTATTGCTTCTTGGCGGCAGCCTGTTCCTTCATCGCCTGTACCTTGATGGGCAGACCAAACAGATTGATGAAGCCTGCCGAGTCGTTCTGGTCGTAAACCTCGTCCTCGTCAAAGGTGGCGATATCCTCGTCATACAGAGAATAGGGAGACTTCACGCCTGCGTCGATGATGTTGCCCTTGTAGAGCTTGAGACGCACATCGCCTGTCACGTTCTGCTGGGTGCTGTCAACAAACGCCGACAGCGCTTCGCGCAGAGGCGTGAACCACTGTCCGAAGTAAACCAGTTCCGCAAAACGGATGCCGACCTGCTGCTTGTAGTGATAGGTGTCACGGTCAAGGCAGATTTCCTCGAGTTTGTTGTGCGCGTGATAGAGGATGGTGCCGCCGGGCGTTTCATACACGCCGCGGCTCTTCATGCCGACCAGACGGTTTTCTACCATATCGGCAATGCCGATGCCGTTCTTGCCGCCCAATTCGTTGAGGGCTGCGACCATAGCGGGACCGTCCAGCTTTTCGCCGTTGAGCGCCACGGGAACGCCCTTTTCAAAGGACAGGGTGATATAGGTCGCCTCGTCCGGGGCTTTTTCGGGAGAAACGCCCATCTCGAGGATCTTGTCATACATCGGCTCGTTCCACGGATCTTCCAGGTCAAGACCTTCATGGGAAAGGTGCCAGAGGTTCTTATCCTTGGAATAGTTGGTCTCTCTGTTGATTTTCAGCGGAATGTTGTGCTGCTCGGCGTATTCGATCTCCTGCTCGCGGCTCTTGAATTCCCATGTTCTCCAGGGAGCGATGATCTTCATCTGGGGCGCAAACCGCTTGATGGCGAGTTCAAAACGCACCTGGTCGTTGCCCTTGCCGGTGCAGCCGTGGCAGATGGCGTCCGCGCCCTCCGCCAGCGCGATCTCGACGATTCTCTTGGCGATGATCGGACGCGCAAAGCTGGTGCCGAGAAGATACTTGTTCTCGTACACTGCGTCGGCTTTGAGGGTGGGATAGACATATTCCTCGATGAATTCCTTGGTAAGATCCTCGATGTAGAGCTTGGATGCGCCGGTCGCCAGCGCCTTTTCTTCCAGACCGTCCAGTTCGGTGCCCTGACCGACGTTGCCCGAAACCGCGATGACTTCGCAGTTGTCATAATTTTCTTTCAGCCACGGGATGATGATGGATGTGTCCAGTCCGCCCGAATAAGCGAGTACTACCTTTTTGATATCAGCCATTGTAAAAATCCTCCGTCATATTGTTTATTCTTGCGCCGAATACAAAGTATATTATAACACAATCCTTCGGCATTTGCAATTCCTACGGTTCATTATACGGTGTTTTTTTGCATAAATCAAGGGAAATATTGAATTTTTATGCAAAAACATGAATTTTCGTGTATTTCGTGCGTTTTTGCGGGAGACAGGCCGCAATTTATAGGAATTTTTTTGTTATTTTTTTAGAAATCTCGCCTGTGCAAACGCAATAGCACCGGCTTTTTGTCTTATTTTCCCCTTTTGGAATGGAAAAAGCAGAATAAAAATTCATTGTATTCATTTTTTACGGCAAAAAACAAAAGCCGAAAGTTCCCCTGCGCAAAACAGGGAAAGCTTCCGGCTTCCGTTAAAAAATAAAGAAAATGAGGATTAAACCTTGCAGTCAATGGGAATAATCAGTGTCTCTTGCCTTCGCTGCCGTCAAAATTGCCGCCGTTGTTGCCGTTGTCGTCGGATTCCTCCTCGGAACGCGCTTCTTCTCCCATGGAACCGGTGTCCTCATGAAGCGTGACAGTAATTTCATACTCAGACGAGGCGCTCTTGGTACCCGCCGGACGGTAAAGCTTCAGCTTCACGGTGTCGCCCGGATTCTTCTCGAACATGATGTCCTGGAGCTGGGAAAGATTGGTGATTCTCTTGCCGTCGCAGTGGGTGATGATATCGTACTTCTGCGCCTTTCCGTTCATATCGGAATCGCTGCTGATATCGTAGATTTGCAGACCCGCGGGAATACCCTGGCTCTCGTAGGCGCTCGAAATGGTCACACAGGTGATGCCGAGCTTGACTCTGCCCTGCACATAACCGTAGCCGATGAGGTCGGTCACGACGTCCTTGGCGGTCGCGGAAGGAATGGCAAAGCCCATGCCCTCATAACCCGTCGCGGAGATCTTGGAGGTGTTGATACCGATAACCTGTCCGTACATATTCACCAGCGCGCCGCCGGAATTGCCGGGGTTGATGGCGGCGTCGGTCTGGATATAGCGCATGGCGCTGGTGGAGTCGGAGTCGGAGGAGTCGATGATGCGGTCAACGCCCGAAACAATGCCGCTAGTGACGGAACCCGCAAACTGCACGCCGCCGGGATTGCCGATGGCGATGACATAGTCGCCCAGCACCAGCTTGGTGCTGTCGCCCCATTCACATTCCGGCAGACCTGTGGCGTTGATTTTCAGCACGGCCAAGTCAGAGCGCGTATCGTAGCCGATGACGGTCGCGTCATAATCGGTGCCGTCGCTGGTGATAACGGTGACATTATACTGCTTGCTGTCTCCGATGACGTGCGAATTGGTCACGATGTAGCCTTTGGAATCCACGATGATGCCGGAGCCTTCGCCGCTTTCGGAGGAGTTGTAATTGACGTTGTCCACGGTAATCACGCTGACGATGGAGGGGCGCACCTTCGCCGCCACCTGCGCCGGGGTAAGAATCGTGTCGGATCCCTTGACGGTGGTATCGGTTTCGGGGGTTTCCACCTCGTTAAAGCCGAAATCCGAGTACTGATTCTTGGTGCCGGAGCCGCTGTTGGTTCCGGTGACAAGCCGGTAGGCGGTGATGGAAACAAATCCGATCAGCGCCGCCACGGCCAGACACGCCACAATCCCCACAATCAGCGCGCCGTTCTTGCGCTTGCGTGTGGATGCGCCGCCCGTCGGCGTCGGCTGCACCGCCTGCGTCTCCGCCTTCTGCATCTGCATCGGCTGCACAGGCTGCGCGGCAGGAGCATAGGTCGGCTGGGGCTGTCCGGGCTGCTGCCCGGCAAATCCCTGCGGCGCGTAGGGAACCGTGGACGGAGGGTTCGCCGGCGCGTAAGGCACACGCGGCTGCGCGGAACCATAAGGCTGCTGCGGCTGGGCCGCGGTCGGCTGTCCGTTGGGAATGCCGGAAGCCGGAGGCGTATTCGTGGGAAGAGACCCGCCTGCGCTCAATGGGGTCGTCTGCTTATCGTCAAATTCACTCATGGCAAAAATCCTCTCTTGATAAAATCAATACTGTCTGTACAGTGTTCCTTCTACTAACATGATACCCCTTCTGTTTGTTGGTTGGGTCATGTATTTGTGAGCGTTATTTTATGTCATTTGACATGGTCAGCCGCTGCGCCTTGCTTGCGGTTTTTGGCGGAGGCTCTGGTGTTGTCGCTCGCTTCGGGCAGGGTGAAAATAATATTGCAATAGTTGCCCTCCGCGCCTTCGGCGTGAATTTTGCCGCCGTGCAGCGTGACAATGGTTTTGACAATATACAGACCCAGACCCACGCCCTGTCTGTCATAGCTGCGGCTCTTGTCGGTCTTGTAAAACCGCTCAAAAATGTGGGACAGTTCCTCGGTGGAAACGCCGATGCCGCTGTTGACAATGCTGACAGTGGCGATCTTGTTCTGCACCGTCACGCCCACGCGGATATATCCGCCTTCATTGGTGAATTTCACGGCGTTGTCAAAGAGGTTGTAAAGCACCTGATGAATCAGGTCGGGATCACCGTTGACAATAACCGTGTCCAGATCGTCAAAGCCCTGAATGTCGATGTGCTTTTCCTCAATGCGGTGTTCAAAGGAGAGGAGCGCCCGGAAGATGACGTCGCCAAGGTTGAAATGCTGCTTTTTGAGCGTCATCGCGCCGCTGTCGATACGGGACAGGTCGAGCATGGAACGCACAAGCCGCGCCAGTCGTTTGGTTTCGTCGGAAATGATTTTGAGATATTTGTCCTGCTGTTCACGGGGAATGGTGCCGTCAAGCAAACCGTTGACATAACCGGAAATGTTGGTCATGGGGGTTTTCAGTTCGTGGGAAATATTGGCGATAAAGCTGCGGTTGATGGTTTCGCTCTCCGCCAATTTGCTGCCCATTTCATTGAGCGCTCCGGCGAGCTGCCCGACCTCGTTTTCACTGGTGAAGTTGATACGGGTGGTAAAATCGCCGTCGGAAAATTTCCGCGCGGCTTCCACCATTTCACGCAGCGGCTTGACCTGCTTGTAGGTAAGCATATACACCATGTTGAAACAGATAATCGCGGCGATAATGACCGCCACAATCACAATGCGCAGCATATCGCTGCGGAAGTCGGAGATGGCGGAGGCGGAGGACGCGACGATAAAGTGATTCTGGTCATAGATGCCGCCGAGTTTATCGGTGATGCGATACTCCGGCACCCGGGCGGCCGCGTCGATGACCGAAGGCGCAATGGTAGCGCGGCTGTGGCGGCATTTGAACACTTCCTCCTCATCGGTAGAGGCGTGCAGGTATTCCTCCGAGCAAATGACCGTATTGCCCCGCGCGTCCACGATAAAGATATCCGCGCTGCAGCTCGAACTGAGGATGCCGAGGGTGGAGCGCAGCTTTTCCTTACCCGCGTCGGTAATCTGGTATTCCATGGTGGCGTCGATGGCGCTGTCGTTTTTTTTGGACGGCACAGGCACGACATAGGCGCTCATACCGTCCGCCACAATATGGGCATTGTCCGCAAGCTGCTGCTGTTTTTCACTCTGCCAGCGATTGGAAATCAGCGTCGCCATGACCAGTCCCAAAATCACCAGACTGCCGATCATGACCGACGACGTGACAAACAGATATTTAGTAAAAAGGGAGCGCGAGACAATGTGCTTGAGTTCGCTGCACAAATTCATAAGCCATTCGCCAAAGGTGCGGCGGCGGAGCTGGGAGGCGTTTTTTTCGTTTTTTTCGTTCATTGCCTCGCCGCCGTTTTGTCCGGCGTCAGACACTTCCGCCTCTGCGCTGTCCCTGCTCGTGTTGTGTTCTATCTCCATCCGGCTGTTTTACTTGACTTCAAACTTGTAGCCAACGCCCCAGACGGTTTTGAGCGACCACTGATCACTCACACCCTCGAGCTTTTCACGCAGACGCTTGACGTGAACGTCCACCGTGCGGCTGTCGCCGTAATAATTGAAGCCCCACACCTCGTCAAGCAACTGGTCGCGGGAGAACACACGGTTGGGATTGCTCGCCAGATGATAGATCAGCTCCATCTCTTTGGGCGGGGTGTCTACCTGCACGCCGTTGACCTTCAGCTCGTAATTATTGAGGTTGATGGAGAGCTTGTCAAAGGTGACGACCTTCTTTTCGTTGGGATCCTGCTTGCCGCTTCTGCGCAGCACCGCCTTGATGCGCGCCAGCACTTCCTTTGTCTCAAACGGCTTGACCACATAATCATCCGCGCCAAGCTCCAGTCCCAGCACCTTGTCAAAGGTTTCGCCCTTGGCGGTCAGCATGATGATGGGGCACTGCGACTTTTTGCGGATTTCGCGGCAGACCTGCCAGCCGTCCAGTTCAGGGAGCATGATGTCCAGCAAAATGATGTCGGGGCTTTCCTGCTCGAAGCACTCTACCGCCTTGCGTCCGTCATGCGCCAGCGAAACGGTGTAGCCCTCTTTTTCCGCGTAAAGACGAAGCAGCTCACAGATGTTCTGATCGTCGTCCACAATTAATATTTTTCCTGTTTCCATTGAAATCTTCCTGCCCTTCCAAAAATATTTTTTGATGTATGTTGGGATACAATACTAATTTTCGGCTAAAATCAGACATTCTTTCAACCGAAAATTAGTATAAAAAAACTTATACG
>CACWOA010000013.1 GCA_902762395.1 uncultured Ruminococcus sp. | reverse complement strand
GGACGGGTCGACGACCGAGCCCGTGATGGTGTGCAGGTGGAACATGCCATCCGCTTTTCGTGTGAGCTCCAGAGCCTTGCGCACGTACCGCTCATCCAGAGTGATCGTCACGGTCTCTCCTTCTTTGACCCCTGCTGCTTCATTAAAACTGCAGCCGATGCCGGCAACGGCAAGTTGATCATAAAAGTCGGTTAAAACCGTATCCCCGCCTGTTCCGTAGAAATCAGGATAAAACGGAATCGATTTGACCGAATATCCGCCGGAGAAAGCAAGATCAATGCTGTCTCCGTAAACCAGGTCAATCTCCTGAAGATCAAGCAGAACATCTCCGAACTGATCTTCCGACAGAACCGCTGCCGTTAAAGGTGAGATCATCCTTGGCATATACCACCGCGTCGATGTCGTTGTCGTCGATGGCGACAAAATCCTTGGCATTGGAGAGGGTGTTCCGGCTGCCCTTGGCAAGGGTGACGAACACTTTGTCCGCCTGTCTGACATACAGCGCGGCGCTGGTGTCGCAGTTGACCGTCACGCCGTCGAAAATCAGACGGACTTTCGCCTTGTCGTCCGCATCCACGATGATCGCGCCGTTGTCAAGCGTGCCGGAGAGAAGATAGGTGCCTTCCTCGCTGACAGTGACGGTGCTGCCCGAAACCGACGCGCCGCTTCCCTCCACTTTGGCGGAGCTGCCGATGAGGGTGATCCGGGTAACTTCCGATTCGTCGTAGCCGACCTCCAAATCCTTGCCGCTGAACATATCGGAAGTATCGAGGAGTGCCACGGGCGAAGCGATATTGGCGTTGTTTTTTGAAGATTTGCCGCATCCCGAGAAGGAAGCGACCACGAGCGCCGCCATGATGACGGGTGATTTGTTTGATTTTCATATTTTAATGACCCCTTTGTTATATTCACTTCTTTGTTAAAGCTCGTTGGAGACGGTTTCTTTCTGGGTGACATTGATTTCAAGATTGCCGTTGCGGCAGCGCAGTTCGTCGATAAACTGCTTTTCCTGCTCGGCGGATGCCAGTTCGATGTCATAGGTCAGCTTGAAGAGGCTGCCCATATTGGTGGTTTTGACAGTGACCAGCTTATGGGAGCGGGTGTATTTTTCAAAAAGATCATCGAACATACCGGTGTAGTCAAGGTTTTCGGGAATGGTGACGCTGAGCTTCTTGTGCAGGTCGTCGTTCCGGTTCGTTCCGAAGCCGATGCACTGGTAGAGAAGCATCGCCGCGCTGACGATGACCGCAAAGGCGGCCGCGTAGCCGATATAACCCACGCCGCAGGCAAGACCCGCGCCCATGGCGGTGAAGATGGCGCCGATTTCCTTGGCGGTGCCGGGGACCGAGCGGAAGCGAACCAGTCCGAACGCGCCGGCGACGGCCACGCCTGTGCCGAAGTCGCCGTTGACCAGCATGATGACCATGGCGACGGCGGCGGGCAGCAGCGCGAGGGTGATGACAAAGCTCTGGGAGCCGCGGCTGCGGTATCTGTAGACAAGCGCCATGAATGCGCCGATGACGAGGGCTGCGATCAGGCAGGCAAAGAAGCTGCCGGATGTGACGGCGTTGCCGGTCGATGTGCTTTCAAAGATGGATGTGAACAATGTATCAGTCATGGTAAATTCCTCCGTATTTTGGTTTTGTCAGGTTGTGAAGAATGGGGGTGACGCGGAGCGGCTTCAAATGGCTGCCTTCCGGCGAAAGCATTTGTGCATCGCCTCATAAGCGCGTCCGTATTTGGAAAAGGACGTTTTAAAGATGTTGTTTTGGGACAATACCTCCACCATCCAGAGCGGCATGGCGGACGAAACCTTGATTTCCATGAGCGACTGTCCCGGCTGGAGAATGGGGTCGCCGTAAGGCTTTTTGGTGAGGGACAGATCGTAATCGCGCCACAGGATGTTTTCGTCGAAGGTCACGCGGAAGGTGTCGTCGTCCTTTGCGTAAAACGCCTCGCGGTCGTAGGAGATGTAGACCTTGGGCGCGAGATCGCGGTAGAAGAAGCGGAAGTAGTCGATTTCGCTGCCGATCTGTCCGGGAAGTCCGCCCGTCAGATCGCTGTCGAGATAAAACATGGCGTCCCGCTCGGGCAGGCTGACACGCCGCTTGTAAACGACGTCGCGGTATTTCTTTTTCAGCTCGACATACACCTTGCTTCCCGGCTTGGCGGGTCCGTAGCTTCTCACGCGGAGCTTTTCTTTATAAATCGGCTTTTCGATGGACTGCCGGATCAGGTAATAATCCGGTGTGTCAAAGTAAAGATTGCAGATGGTGCTTTTGCCGTATTCATCGCCGCGCATATAAGGCGCCATGGCGGTCATGATTTTCCTGCGCTGATCGGCGGAGATCAGGTATTTGATTTCATATCGTTCAAATGTGTTGTTGCTCATAGGTGATTACCTCCTTTACGCTATCCATTCTAAAACGGCTACCATAAATCAAGTTAAAAGAAACTTAAGTTTTTTATTTTTTTAAAAAAATCATAATTTCAGTAGAAATTTATGAAAAGATGTGTTATAATGCAGGTGTTGTATATTCTATGCTTTTTCGGCGGTATATTCCGGGAAAAGACTGCGGCTCATCGGAATCCGCCTGCCGAGGATGCGTTATTGAAAGGGTAGCTGTATAATGATTAAAAGAATTTCCGCGTTTATCATTGCCGTCGCGCTGCTGGGCAGCGTTGCTTCCTGTTCCATGCCCGACACGATTTTTGCGGAGGACGGGCTGTCAAAGCAGACCGATGAGCAAAGCGAAGAAACCGCCGACATTTTTGATTTTTCCTTTGATCTGAGCGGACAGCATTATGAACTTCCTTTGAATTACTCCGCGTTTTCCGCACGGGGCTGGAAGCTCTCCGAAGCCGCGGAGGCTCCCGAGGAAACCGTCGCAGCGGAAGAAAAGGTCTATACGCTCGATTCCGTTCTCGAGCCGGGAGAATATTCCGGTTATCTTCCGGCGGAAAAGAACGGATATGTCGTCGGGCTGAAATTCTGCAACCAGGAAAAGAAAGCCGCCGGGCTGGCAGCGTGTACAGTGGTGGGCATCAGACTCCGGGATGACGCTTCGCAGCTTCCCGAATTTCAAATCACAGACGGCGTGACCATCGGCAGCCACTATGATGAACTGGCCGCCGCTTACGGCAGACCGTCCTATGTCAGAAGCTGTCTGAAAACGACCGGCGAACTGGTTGCGGTCAACGACGTGATCTTTACCGAAACCGATGATGATACCGTGCAGACGCTTTACTATGCGCTCTCGGAGCATTCGGGATTTTCGTTTGAATTCGGCGAATACGGGGACAGTTCCAACGCGGTGGTGAGCATCACCATTGACAACGACACCCCGGCGGAGAAGCCGTATGATTATTCCAAGGATCTCAAGAGAATGTCCGATTCCATCAAGCTGTATAAAGGTCCCAGCCTGTTGGGAAAGACCTTCAGCGAGGTTGCCTTTAAATATGAGGGCAATCTTTATACGCTGCCCATTCCCGTCAAGAAGCTGCTCGACGACGGATGGACGTTTGCGCGCGGTTCTTCCATCCGGGTGCCGATCGGCACGACGGCGGAGGGCGTGATTCTGCGCAAGGGCAACAATGCGGTGAATGTGCTGGTACACAATTATGATATGAAGTACGCACGCACGCCCGTCAATTGCTACGCGGTGAGCCTCTCGGCGTGTGTGGAGGGTCCCAATGTCAGTCTGCTGATGCCCAAGGGCATTACGCTCGGTTCCGAGGAAGGCGAATTGGTGCAGGCCTTTGGCAAGGAATATGCCAAGACGCATGCGGTTGACGAGGAAGCCGAGGAAAGCGCTGCCGACACAAAGAACGCCAACGCCAAGGCTGACGACAACAAAACAGCGGCGGACGTGGAAACCACGGAACGATTTGATATTCCCGATCTGGCAGGCTGCTATATTGAAAAAACCGTCTACGAGGATGAAACGGTGTATTCCTACGTTATGCCGGACGATGTGCCTTACGTCACACTGCCGGTTTCCATCACTGATATCGGCGATACGGGAAGCGACCTTCTTGGTGACGTCAGAAAGCATATTGACGTTTATGTGAGCAATGTCAATCATGCTGTCGTCAAGGTGTATATGCAG
Source organism: uncultured Ruminococcus sp. (assembly GCA_902762395.1). Taxonomy (GTDB): domain Bacteria; phylum Bacillota; class Clostridia; order Oscillospirales; family Acutalibacteraceae; genus RUG762. The sequence continues at coordinate 11,380 of CACWOA010000013.1, read as the reverse complement.
AATTGCCCCGAATATATAGTGGACGAAAACGAGATCATCGAACAGCAGATGGAAGCCGCCAGAAAACTCGAAGAGGAAGCCGCAAAGAAGGCGCAGGAAGAAAAAGAGGCAGGCGGTAACTAAGAGCCTATCCCCAAATTATACGCACACGTCTTGCTTGCCATTTTTCCGCCATACTGCGTTGCTTTCCCTTGCAATACGAAAGTATTGCAAGGGAAAGCGCCTTGTCTGGCGAAAAACTGCCTGCGCAATCCGCGCACGGCTAATTCTGGGATAGGCTCTAAGCAGCCGATGAGGTTTCTCCGGTATTCGCTCGGTTTCTTCCGAATGAAACGAATGGAACGAATGAAACGCAAACCTTTTCATTTGGAGCTGATGGCGTTTTGCTCAAAATCGACCATAAACAATGCACAGGCTGCGGCGCATGTATAGAGGCATGCCCGCAGCTTGCTGCGGTTAAAATCAGAGACAGGTATAAATTCATCTATCCGTCCATCGACCCGCAGCGGTGCGATGATTGCGGCAGATGCGAAGAAGTCTGTCCGCTGCTGTGCGGGCAGCCCGGCAAACCCTCCGATGGAGCGGATGGAGCACAGGACGGCTTCCGACCCTTGTATTTCGCGGCGAAGGCAAGGGATAGAGCCGTGCTGACCGATTCCCACGCGGGGGGACTCTTTTTTCTGATAGGAAAGCGCGTGACAGCGCAGGGCGGCGCGGTATATGGCTGTGCTTTCGATGAAAATTTTCATCCGCGGCATATCCGCACCTCGTCGCTGACCGGATTGGAAGGGATGAGGGGATGCAAGCCCGTGCAGAGCGACACCGACGGCATTTTTGCTTCGGTTCGGGCTGATCTGGAGAAGGGCGTGACGGTCTTGTTTACGGGAACGCCCTGCCAGTGCGACGGGCTGCGGCATTTTTTGGGAAAGGATTACGATAATCTGATAGTGGCGGATATGCTGTGCGGCGGCGTGACCTCGGAAGGGGTTTTTCACCGTTATCTGCATTGGCGGGAACAGCGGCTGGGCGGCAGGATCCGTGACATCCGCTTTGAAAACAAGCGTGCCTTCGGTCACAGCGGCGGCACGCGGGTCATTTTCAGACGCGGGAAGCTTCGTTACCTGCTCTCCACTCCCGCGCCGATGGATAGCCTGATGCAAATGTGGAAAAACGGAGCGATATTGCGGCGTTCCTGCGGCAACTGTCCCTATGCCTGTCCCGAACGGGTGGGAGATATTTCTCTGGGGCGCTTTGTCAATCTCCGGCGCGCCCACCCGGATTTTTCCTATGCCGGCGGCGTATCGCTTGTGGTGGTTTCCACGCCCAAAGGAAAGGCGCTGCTCGACGAACTGGCGGACGAAGTTGACCTGGCGCCTTCCGATCTGACGCGCGCGTCGCGCAATCGCCGCCTGACGGCTCCCGTCAGGCAGAGCCGGTATCGAAAAGAACGGCTGGACGAGATTTTTTCGGGTCGTTTTGACGCGGCGGCGGACGCTTTTCGTGTAAGGGGGATGCTGTCCCGTATCATGATCTGGTGCCGCTGGCTGCTGCCCGACCGTGTGGCGATAGGGTTTGGCAGGGCAGTGCGCAGAGGAAGCGCGTTCCTGGCGGACAGGATGTCTTTATTTGCGCGAAAAAAGAAATAGCCTATCAAAGCCGGGCGGGATGATTCGCGTCGGACTTTGATTTTATTATATTGAGGAGGCTGTTCCAATGAAACCATCCGAGTTGCAATTTAAAAAAATGACGGAAACGCCTGTCAACCAACTGGTGTTTACCATGTCGATTCCGACGGTCATCAGTATGCTGGTGACAAACATCTATAACCTGGCGGATACCTATTTTGTCAGCAGCATCGGCACCAGCGCGAGCGGCGCGGTAGGCATCGTCTTTGCGCTGATGTCGATTTTACAGGCGGCGGGGTTCATGATGGGGCATGGCTCCGGCAGTCTGATCAGTCTGCACCTTGGGGCGAAGGATATCAGAACGGCGAAAAAGCTTGCCTCTACCGCCTTTTTTACCGCGCTGCTGTTAGGCGTGGCGATAGCGGTTCTCGGTGAAATCTTTATCACCCCGCTGATGCTGCTGCTTGGCAGCACCAACACGATTTTGCCCTATGCGCAGACGTATGCCCGCTGGATTTTAGCGGCGGCGCCGCTGATGATCGTGAGCTGCGTGATGAATAACATACTGCGCTACGAAGGCAAGGCGGCCTTTGCCATGATCGGGCTGATGGCTGGCGGCGTACTGAATATCGCCCTCGACCCGCTGCTCATTTTCGGACTGCATATGGGCGTGGCAGGCGCGGGGCTGGCCACGGCGCTGTCGCAGGCGGTGAGCGCCGGCATATTGTGGAGTATGTTTCTTATGGGAAAGATACAGAGTGAATTCAGGCTGCGCTATTTGTCCCGGAATGCCCGCGACTACGGAAAAATCTTCTTCAACGGTATGCCGAGTATGCTGCGGCAGGGACTCAACAGCATTGCCGCTATGCTTCTCAACAATGCCGCCGCCGTCTACGGCGACCCCGCCGTTGCCGCCATGAGCATTGTGGGGCGGGTGAGCTTTATTATTTTCGCGGTGGGCATCGGCATCGGGCAGGGACTCCAGCCCGTGAGCAGCTATAATTACGGCGCCCGGCTTTATTCGCGGGTGAAGAAGGCATATTTTTTCACGCTTGCCTACGGCACGTCGGCGTGTGCCGTTCTTTCCGTCGTTTGTCTGACAGCGTCGGGTTCCATTATCCGGCAGTTCCGCGATGACCCCGAAGTGGTCGCGATCGGTACGCCTGCCCTGCGGCTGCAATGTATCGCCTGTTTTGTGTGCGTGCTGTTTCAGTGTACCAATATGCTCTACCAGAGTGTCGGCAAAAGTATGGGCGCGTCCTTTCTGGCAGCGCTGCGCAACGGCTTTTGTTTTATTCCGCTGATTTTAGTGCTGCCGCGTGTCTTTGGCGTGAACGGCATGATAGCGGCACAGCCCGCCGCCGACCTTCTCGCCGCGCTCATTACACTGCCCTTCGGCATTTACCTGGTGGCAACGCTGCCGCCGGACGGAGAAACGGCACGGTAACATGGTAACACCGTGATTTCCGGTTGCAAAATGAATCCCTTGACAGGGTTGTTATGCATAATTGGGGGAATTTACCGTCATTTTTAAAGAAAATCCCCTGAATTTTGGAAAATCGGTTGACAACGGCTGCACATTCAAATATAATGTAAAAGATTCCGCTTGTCCCGGGGAAAGGATTCCGCCTGTTCCGGGAAGGACGTTGCGGAGAAAACAAAATCGCCTCGTTGCAGGCAGGAAAGGATTGATTCGATTTGAATAATTTGAATTATGTCGAATTGAGTGCAATCATTCTGTATTTTGTGCTTGTCATCGGAATAGGCATCTATTTCTTTGTCAAGTCAAAAAAGAGTGAAAGCGAAAAAGAGTACTTCCTTGGCGGAAGAAACATGGGCGGTCTGGTGGCCGCGCTGAGCGCGGGCGCCTCCGACATGAGCGCGTGGGTGCTGATGGGTCTGCCCGGTTCCATCTATCTCTACGGCGTGGGCAAGGTCTGGATTGCCGTGGGTCTGATGTTTGGCACGATTCTGGCGTGGATTTTTGTTGCGCCCCGTCTGCGCCGTTATTCCATCAGAGCCAACGACTCCATCACCATCCCGCAGTTTCTGACCAACCGCTTTCTGACGCAGAACAAGGCGCTTCAGATCATCTCGGCGGTTGTGTTCGTGATCGTTTACTGCGTGTATGCCGCTTCGAGCATTTCCGCGTGCGGCACGCTTTTCAACACGGTGCTGGGCATTGATCCGAGAATCGCCATGATCGTGGCGTCGGCGATCATCGTGCTTTACACCTTCCTTGGCGGCTTCAATGCCGTCTGCTGGACCGACTTTTTCCAGGGGCTTCTCATGCTCGGCGCGCTCCTGCTCTGCCCGATTATCGCGCTTTTCGCGATGAATGCCGCCGACTTTGTGGTAGAGGGTAGCACAGCGCTTCCCCCGCATTATTACAACCTCCTTTCGAGCGGCGCCTTCAACTTTGCGAGCATCGCCGACATCATCTCCGGCTTCGGCTGGGGACTTGGCTACTTCGGTATGCCCCATATCATCGTGCGCTATATCTCTATCAAGTCCGAGAAGGAAATGAAGAAGTCCCAGATTGTCGGTAGCTGCTGGACAACCGTGATTCTCACCATGTCGGCCGTCGTCGGTCTGATGGGCAGACGCTTCTTCGGCGATGCGCTGTCCGACACCAACAGCATTGTCTTTATCAGGATGGTCAGAACGCTCTTCCCGGCATTCATCGCGGGTATTCTCCTCTCCGCCATCATTGCGGCTGCCATGAGCACGGCGGATTCGCAGCTTCTCGCTTCGTCCTCCGCGTTTTCCTCCGATGTGTATAAAGCGGTGATCCGCAAGAATGCCTCCAACAGGGAAATGATGTGGGCGGGCAGAATCATGGTCATTATCATTGCCGTGATTGCTTTCGCCATTGCGAGCAGCCCGAGCTGCCAAGGCATTATGGCGCTCGTGGAATGTGCGTGGGGCGGCTTTGGTTCGGCTTTCGGCCCCGCCATCCTTCTGGCGCTCTACTGGAAGCGCTTTACCTATCCCGGCGCGGTCGCGGGTATCGTCACCGGCTTTGCGGTGGATATGCTCTGGTACTTCTTCCTGAGCGGTAAAACCGGCGTTTATGAGATCGTTCCCGGTTTCCTCTGCGGTCTGCTGGCAGCGGTGATCGTCTCCCTGCTCAGCAAGAAGCCCTCGCAGGAGGTGCTGGATATCTTTGCGCAGGCAAAGGAGCCTGTGGAGTCTGACGAAGCAGTCGAGAAAACCGTGTAAAACACTATCGTGTCATTAAAATAGAAAATCTTCCATATATTTTCTGTTGTTTCAATCTTTTTTGAACCTTCTGTGATGTATGGAAGTTTTTTTATTGACAACAATAGAGCCATGTGGTACAATCTATATATTGCATATGCCCGGTCAGGGCATATAGTTTGTGCGCATTGGCGCCGAAAGGCAGGTTAATACAACATGAACGAAGAAAATCCGGATATCATGGACGAAGAAGAATGGGATAATATCGTGTATCTCAGCGACGACGAGGGCAACGAGATTGCCTTTGAATACCTTGATTCGGTCGAATACAAGGGCGAGGAATATGTCGTGCTGATTTCTACCGACGAGGACGACGATGAAGTGGTAATTCTCAGGGTGGAGCCTTCCGAGGAAGATGCCGAGGAAGAGAATTTCTATTCCGTGGAGGATGAAAAGATCGCTGCCGCCGTTTACGAGATTTTCAAAGAGAACAACAAGGACAATTACAATTTTGCCGACTGATTGTTCTTCCTTCAGGCACAACAAAACAGCCGCGCTGTCTCGTTTTGTGGGACAGTGCGGCTGTTTTTTTGGGAGATGGGGGAAAACAGGGACATTACTCCGCGTATTCACCGTTGTAATTGACCAGCGCGGCGCTTTCCACGCCTTCGATGGCGGTGACCTTCTCTACAAAATGCTCGTCGATGGCGTTGCTTCTGACTTCGATAATGGTTTCCACGCCGGATTTGCTCACTGTGCGGTTGCGAATCTTGCCCTTGATGTCCGCGATGGCCTTGTCAATGGCTTCGGTGGCGGCGAGATCGTAGCGGACGATGACCAGATAGGCCTGCTCCTTGTTGCTCAGCTTGCTCATGACAAAGCAGAAGATCGAAATGATCACCGCGCAGATCAAAGCAAAGACATACTGCTTCGCGCCGATGATGATGCCCATGGAGATCGCCCAGAAGAGATACATCAGATCCACCGGATCCTTGACCACGGTGCGGAAGCGGATGATGGAAAGCGCGCCCACCATGCCGAGCGACAGCACGGGATTGGAAGAAATGGTGAAGATAATAATGGCCGTGATCAGGGTCATGAGAATGAGCGACATATTGAAGTTGTGGCTGTAGGCAACGCCCTTGTAGGTCTTTTTGTAGATGAAGTAGATCACACAGCCGATGGCGATAGCGAAGAGCAGCGCCAGCACATATTCAATGGGCGACGTGAGCGAGAATTGACTTAAAAACTTGTTTTTGAATACATCAGTGAAATTATATCTCATAATCAGTAAACCACCTTACCTAAATAATTGGTCTGTGCCAGACAGCACATGGCAAATTTAGACTGCGCCGACTGCCACAGATTGAGTGGGCGCAGCATTTTGGAAACAAACCGCGGCAAAAAATCGTCGTACTTGACCTCCAGAATCATCATGCCGCTTTCATAAGCGGGGACGGTGGGGAGGTGGGGGTCAAACAGATCGCCGCTGCCCTGTCCGGCGCGCAGGTTCATATCGAAGGTCATGCGCACATTGCCCTCGTCGCAGATGAAGACCTCGCGGTCGTAATCCACCGCGACGATAGGGCGGAGAATTTTGGTGGCGCAGTCGATGTAGCCCATGCGCAGCGCTTTTTCCCTGCCGCCGTCGGTGTTGTGGCGGATCATGTCGCCCACAAATCCGAAATCCCCTCGCAGCAGGCTCCGGCACTGGTCGTAGGTGATGACGGAGGAGGATTTGGAAATGTAGCTGTCGAATTTATCCTTGATCTCGAATTTAATCACGTCGCGGCTGAGGTCGTAAATGCGTATGCGGTATTTTCGCCGTCTGCTGACGCCGTCGGACTTTTCATTATAATTGGAGAAGTAAATATCGTCAAGATACATACTGCGAATGAAATATTTACCGTCGCTGCCGTGCGTGTCATGCTTCATAAAGGAGAGCGCACGGCTGCGCAGTTCGACGTAATCCGCATAGGAAATGCGGTATTTCAGCTCGTGACGCAGGGGATGATTGAGGTAATGCAAGCCGATGTCACCTGATTTCCTTTGATTTTTGTCATAATAACCACCATTATTTTGAATACTATAAAAAGATTATATCACATTTGTATAAAAAGTCAAGGAGAATCCAAATGAAAAGTATAAAAACGCCGGAACGGAGCATGATAAATTTATAACAAATTCATTCTTCACAATCTTGATAGTTTCTGGTAAAAAATATTCAAAATGCCTTGACATCATCGCTTTAAAGTGCTATACTCACAAAGGTACTAATTTCGGAGAACCCAAAAACGGCGGTTCTCCCGTATGTAATTTATTTTTTTGGAGGTTTCATGACAATGAAAATCAAAAGAATTCTGTCTGTCCTTCTCTGCGGCGCACTTCTGGCGGCTTCCGCTCTGGCTGTCACCGGCTGCAGCGATAACGGCAAGAAGGACGCGGAAAAGGACGGCTACACGGTCGGTATCTGCCAGCTTGTGCAGCATCCCGCGTTGGACGCCGCCACCGAGGGCTTCAAGAAGGCGCTGACCGAGAAGCTGGGCGACAAGGTGACATTCGATGAGCAGAACGCTTCCGGCGATTCCGCCACCTGCACCACCATCGTCAACCAGTTTGTTTCGTCCAACGTCGATCTGATTATGGCCAACGCCACCCCCGCTTTGCAGGCGGCGGTTTCGGCAACTGCGGACATTCCGGTTCTTGCCACTTCCATCACCGAGTACGGCGTAGCCCTCGGCATTGACAACTTTAACGGCAAGACCGGCATCAACGTGTCCGGCACATCCGACCTCGCGCCGCTGGACAAGCAGGCCGCCATGTTTGCGGAGCTTCTGCCCGACGCAAAGACCGTCGGTATCGTTTACTGCTCCAACGAAGCCAACTCCAAGTATCAGGTCAACGTCGTCAAGAGTGAACTGGAAAAGGCGGACGTGGCTGTTACGGAATACAGCTTTGCCGACTCCAACGACATCGCGCAGGTTGTCACCAAGGCCTGCGAAGAAGTGGACGCGCTCTATATCCCCACCGATAACCAGTGCGCCAACAACGCCGAACTGATCGACGGCATCGCGGCTGCTGCCAAGAAGCCGATCATTGCGGGCGAAGAGGGTATCTGCAAGGGCTGCGGCATTGCTACCCTTTCCATCAGCTACTCCACCATCGGCTACAACACCGGTCTGATGGCGTATGAGATTCTTGTCAACGGCAAGGATCCCGCCGACATGGAAATCCAGTACGACGACGCGCCGGTTTACAAGTATGTCGCTTCCCGCTGCGAAACGCTCGGTATCACCGTTCCCGACAGCTATGAGGCGATTGCCGACTAAGGAACTGTTCAAAAAATAATCTGTACAATCTGGCTTGTCTTTTTCGCCTCTGACTTCGTTGTCAAAGCTTGGAATACACCAAGTATTCCCGCGCTTTTCCGCCTTGTCATAGTCGAAAAATCCTGCGCCATCTTTGTACATCTTATTTCTTCACAGTTCCTAATTCCGAAGACGGCATAATTCAATAAACAACATTTTTCAAAATCTGCGATAGGGCGATTTTTCAAATCACGCCTTATCGCTGATTTTGGTATTACTCATATTCTATCAATCTGATAACGAAAGGACAATGATTTTCCGTGCCATTTCTTAACGCCATGCCCGGCGCGATCACGCAGGGCATCATCTGGGGTATCATGGCGATCGGCGTGTACCTCACCTTTAAAATCCTTGACGTAGCCGATCTGAGCGTGGACGGTTCCTTTGCCACCGGCGGAGCGGTGCTTGTTTCGATGGTGACGGCGGGGGAGAATCTCTATCTGTCGATGTTCTGCGCGTTTCTCGCGGGCTGTCTCGCGGGTCTGGCGACAGGTCTTTTTCACACCAAATTCGGTATTCCCGCGATTCTCGCGGGTATTCTCACGCAGCTCGGTCTTTACTCCATCAATCTGCGGATTCAGAACGATATGGCGAACCTGCCGCTCTCCTATATGAAATACAAATATCCCATCACGCTGCGCAATATCAATCAGTCGCTGGTCATCTGCGCGGTCATCGCGGTGCTGCTGATTGCCATTCTTTACTGGTTCTTCGGCACAGAGAGAGGACATTCCCTGCGTGTCACCGGCAGCAACCTCGAAATGGCCCGCGCCAACGGCATCAACACCGATAACAACAAGATTCTCGGTATCGTGCTGTCCAACGGCATTGTGGCTTTTTCGGGCGGCTTGCTGGCGCAGTACCAGGGCTTCTGCGATGTGAATATGGGCAGAGGCGCCATTGTCATCGGTCTGGCGGCTGTGATTATCGGCGAGGTCATTTTCGGCAAGATTTTCCATAACTTTGCGCTCCGGCTGCTTGCCACCATCATCGGCGGCGTTGTCTACTACGTCGTTATCACGCTGGTGCTTAACTTCGGTATGAAGGCAAACGATCTCAAGCTCTTTACCGCGCTGGTGGTCGGTTTCTTCCTCGGCATCCCCTACTGGAAGAACCAGATCAGCCAGAAATTCAGCAGAAAAACCTATTCCGATAAAGAGGAGGTCATCGAAAATGCTTGAAGTCAAGGGACTGTACAAGACCTTTAATCCCGGCTCGGTCAACGAGAAAAAGGCGCTCAACGGCATTGATCTGACCCTCAACGAGGGCGATTTCGTCACGGTCATCGGCGGTAACGGCGCGGGAAAATCCACCATGCTCAACATGATCGCGGGCGTGTATCCGGTGGATCGCGGCACCATCACCATTGACGGTGTGGACGTGACCAAGCTCTCGGAGCATAAACGCGCCAAATACATCGGCCGTGTGTTTCAGGATCCCAGAATGGGTACCGCCGCCGATATGTGGCTGGAGGAAAACCTCGCCATTGCCAACCGCCGCGGCAAATTCCGCGGGCTGAATTGGTCGATTTCCGGCAAGGAGCGCAAGGAATTCAAGGAAATGCTGACAAGCCTCGATCTGGGTCTGGAAAACCGCATGACCACCAAGGTGGGACTTCTCTCTGGCGGTCAGCGTCAGGCGGTTACGCTTCTCATGGCGGTCATGAATCACCCCAAGCTGCTGCTTCTTGATGAGCATACGGCGGCGCTCGACCCCAAGACCGCCAAAAACGTGCTGGCACTGTCCGACAAATTCATCGAAGAAAATCACCTCACGGCGCTCATGGTCACGCACAATATGCGCGACGCGATTGCCCACGGCAACCGTCTGATCATGATGAATGAGGGCAGAATCATTCTTGACGTGAGCGGCGAGGAAAAGAAAAATCTCACCGTTGAGGAGCTTCTGGAGGAATTTGCCAAGCTGAGCGGTTCGGAATTTGCCAACGACAGAGCGCTGCTGGCAAACTGACAAACCGAAAAAGCGGATATACCCACTTGATACAAAAAAGGAACCCGATTGTGTGCCGAGGATTCGGACAAATCGGGTTCTTTTGGCAAAAGCAGCTTTGATGAGACAAAGGGTGATTGAAATGAGAAAAAACAATAGAACGGTCAGAATAGCAGCATTATTATTCTCTGTTACACTGATGCTTGCCTCTGTAACGTCCTGCTTAGGGAAAGGGGCGGATTCTGTGGAATATCCCGTGACGGAGAAACCTACCTATATGATTTACTACGGTGCGGTGGATGACGAGGTGGTGGAAAACGCCAGGCGGTATGACATCGCCATCCTGCACCCCCGCCAGGGCGCGTTGTCGGCGGAACAGGTGGACGCGATTCAATCGGCGGGTACCAAGGTGCTGGCGTATCTCTCGGTGGGGGAGGATCTGCGCACGGCGGGCAAAACGCCGGAGGAAATGCGGGAAGACCCGCGCTTCACGGGCGACGGCAGCGGTCCCCGCGTTGACCCTCGCGCCGAGGGCGAAACATCGCTCGCCGCTGCCGTTGTGAGCGGCAGCGATTCCCCCGGGGGTTCGGGCTACGCTTCCTATTATCTCGATGACAACGACCACGACGGGAAACCGGACATGAATCCTTATTTCACCTGCGCCTATACCAACATCGGTGATCCCAACTGGTACGAGGTGCTCGACACCATGACCATGGACGGGGAGGACGGCGTGGCGGGCATCCGCGAAATTCTCACCGAAAATTACGGACGGGGACTCGGCTGTGACGGACTCTTTCTCGACACCGTTGATACCTGCGCGCCGAATGCCTATACCGATGACGACAATCCCGCCAAAACCCGCTTTGAATGGACGGCGGTAGGCGTGGCTGATCTGATGGCGCGCATCAAAGCGGATTATCCCGGCACGCTGATCTGTCAGAACCGCGGCTTATTCTTTTACAATCATTTGTCGGAACACTACCGCTATACGCCGAGAGCCAATGTGGACTATCTGCTGTTTGAAAGCTATCGGCTGGATTCCAGCCCGGAGCATTTGTATCACGAGGGCTATTTTGCCGACAACAAGAACAACCTCGTTCCGCGTCTGGCGGTGGAATCCCGCCGCGAAGACGGATTTACCGTGCTGTCGCTGGGCTACGCCGAAGGACCTGAGGAATATGCCCTTTCCGATACACTGACCGGAAATTCCGACAAGGGACAGGACGCGCTGTG
>CACWOA010000012.1 GCA_902762395.1 uncultured Ruminococcus sp. | reverse complement strand
CCCCGCGGGAAAGAGCGCGTTGTCGTGACGTTTGCCGACGGCGCGGTTTATACGGTGGCTGACGGCGGCGAGGACAAAGACGGACACGATATCGCTTACATTATCTATCAATATAACCGTCACACCTACTGTTTCAGTTTGACGGGGTATGAAACATTTCAACGCGTTTCCCAGTGTGTCGCACCTGAGGGGTTCGGGGCGCCCAACGAAGAAACGGCGCCCGACAGTGCGGCATAAAAGAGAGAGGATTGTATGGCATCTCGTAAATATCTCGGAGATTACCGTCTGGAAAATGTCGAAAAAAACGGAAAGCTCAAGACGGTGGCGGTCTACCGCGGCAAACACTATGGATTCCGTCAGCCGGAGGCGCTGCGCAGGGAACGGCACAAGCTGATTGCCTGTGCGGTCGCGTTCTGGGTCTTTCAGATCGTTGCGCTCACGGTGAGAACCCGCTGCGCACACTATATCTTTGTGATTATGCCCATGGCGTTTGCCATGCTGCCCTTCTGGTTTGCTTCCCTTGGACTTTACACGGCGCTGACCGTGAAGGGACGTCTGACCCATGAGCAGGCGGATAAACTCGAAAGCCGCTTTTCCGGCGGATCGCTGATAGCGGCGGCGCTTTCCGGCGCGGCCCTGACAGGCTCCTTTGTGGTGTTTTTCCTGATGGGACAGACGCCTGCGGCGGGGGATATGCTGTTTATTCTTTCCGCGGCCGCGCAGACGCTGGCGGCAGTGCTGTGTTTCCGCAGCCGCGCCTGTCTGAAAACCGAGGTCGTTTCCGACGACTGATATTGTTTGCTCATAGCGCAGTTTAGCCTCTGCGTTATATAGACTCGTTTTTTCCTGTCAGCTTGGAAAAAACGGAAAAAAATGAATTGGAGGAATTACAAAATGAGAAATTCCAAGGCTAAGAGATTCCTTGCTCTTGCGCTGTCCGCTGTGATGGTAGTTGCTACCGCTGCGGGCTGCAAAAAGGGCGACAAAAAAGAGGAGTACAAGGGCGCCGACACGCTGGTCGTCGGTTACTCGAACTTCAGCCAGAAGTTCAGTCCCTTCTTCTCCGAGTCCGCTTACGATCAGGACGTCTATGCGATGACCGCAGTCGGCCTTCTGGAAACCGACCGTGAAGGCAATGTGGTGATGAAGGGCATTGAAGGCGAAAAGCGCGCCTACAACGGCACCGAGTACACCTATACCGGTATTGCGGACTGCGAGATCAAAGAGAACTCCGACGGCACCGTTGATTACAACATCACGATGCGCGACGATATCAAGTTCTCCGATGGCGAACCCATGACCATTGACGACGCAATCTTCTCGCTGTATGTCTTCTGTGACCCGACCTATGACGGCAGCTCTACCATGAGCAGCCTTCCCATCGTCGGTATGAAAGATTATAAGAACAGTTTGCGCTCTGTCAGCTCCATGATTCTTTCCAAGATAGCGGATGACACCGTTGACATCAGCGAATTTGTTACCGATGAGCAGTATGAGACCTATAAGGCCGCCTTTGAAAAGTGCGGCACGGCGTTTGCGCAGGCCATTGCGGATTACTGCATCGCCAATTACGGTGCGAAGGATGTGGCGTCCGCTGCCACGCTGTGGGGCTTCAAGGGATTGGATGCCAAAGCGACGGCTGCCGATTTCTTCAAGAAAATCGCGGAAGAATACGGCTATGACATCGCCGGCATGGACAAGGAAGCGGCTGACCAGCCCTTGTCCGCGATGATCGACGCTGAGCTGGGCGACCGTGCGGCGGAATTTGCCGCTTATGTCAAGACCAGCGACGTGCAGAATATTGCGGGTGTCAAGAAGACCGGCGATTACAGCATGACCGTTACCCTGTCCAAAGTGGACGCAACCGCCATCTATCAGATGGGTTGGGTTGTGGCACCTCTCCATTACTATGGCGACAAGGCGCAGTACAACTACGACAAGAATCAGTTCGGGTTCCCCAAGGGCGATCTGAGCCTCGTCAAAGAAAAGACCACCTCCCCGATGGGCGCCGGTCCCTACAAGTTTGTCTCGTATGAGAACGGCACGGTGACCTTTGTGAAGAATGACAATTACTACAAAGGCGCTCCCCTGATCACCAACCTCCTCTTCAAGGAATCCTCTGACGCCGATAAGCTGACCGGCGTGGCTACCGGTACCCTTGATATTTCCGATCCTTCTATTTCCGACGCGGCTGTCAAGGCCATCAAGGATTACAACGGCGGCGAGATGAGCGGCAGCGTCATCGAAACCAATACCGTTGACAAACTGGGCTACGGTTATATCGCGATGTGTGCCAAGCGTGTCAACGTGGGCGGCAACACCGGCAGCACCGAATCCAAGAATCTCCGCAAGGCGTTTGCGACCCTCTTCAGCGTGTACCGCGACACCGTTATCAATTCTTACTATGGCGAGCGCGCCTCTGTCATCCAGTATCCGATTTCCAATACTTCCTGGGCGGCACCCAAGCCGGCTGACGACGGCTATGAAATCGCCTTCTCCAAGGATGTGGACGGCAACCCCATCTATACCGACGGCATGACCGACGATGAGAAATTTGAAGCGGCGCTCCAGGCGGCCATCGGCTACTTCAAGGCGGCCGGTTACACCTGGGACGACACGGAGAAGAAATTCACCGCGGCTCCCGACGGCGCGGCGCTCACCTATGAATTCATGATTCCCGCCGACGGTACCGGCGACCATCCTGCCTTTGGTATCGTGACCAATGTTTCCAACGCGCTCAAGACCATCGGCATTGACCTCCAGGTCACCGACCTTTCCGATTCCTCCGTGCTGTGGGATGCGCTGGATGCGGTTACCTGCGATATGTGGGCGGCTGCCTGGGACGCTACTCCCGACCCGGATATGTACCAGATCTATCACAGCAGCAATGTGACCGGCGGCAGCGGCGGCGGCGACAACCGTTACTTCATCGAAGATGAAAACCTCGACAAGAAGATCGTTGACGCGCGCTCCAGCCTGGATCAGACCTACCGCAAGGCGGTCTACAAGGAGTGCCTGGACATCATCCTTGACTGGGCCTGCGAAATTCCCACCTATCAGAGACAGAATGCGGTTATTTTCTCCGCCGAGCGCGTGAATCTCGATACCCTCACGCCTGACATTACCACTTTCTGGAAATGGTATAATGATATCGAACTTCTGGAGATGAAATAATACCAATTATCCGGTTCTGAGCTTTGACGGCGTATCAGACCGTTCCCCGCGCGAAACGGTCTGATACCCCCGGAAATCCCAGGATTTCCACGGAAACGGCGCTAAACTTATTGTATGTCACCGGCGCCCCTGCGGGCGTCGGTGACATCTTTTTTGTATCGACCAATCATGCAATGGCAGGTGTGGATTATGACAAAATTTATCATAAAAAGACTTCTCTACAGCATCGTCATTCTCTTCTTTGTTATGCTGATTGTGTATCTGCTTATGTATTCGCTGCCCTCCAGTTATGTGGAGACCAAGGCGCGAGAAATGGCCATGAAGCCGGGCTCCATGAAAAGCGCTGCCGAATGGCTGAAAGAGTTGAACGCACAGTACGGCATGGACAAGGGCGTTATAGAGGGATATTTTACATGGCTGAAATCCGCCGTAAAGGGCGATTTCGGCGAGAGCTGGCAGTGGACGGTTCCCGTCACGCAAAAGTTTAAAGATGTGATCTGGTACAGCTTTGCACTGGGTCTTGTTTCGTTCATTCTGGAAATTGTGATCGCGATTCCGCTCGGCGTAGTGGCCGCGAGAAAGCAATACAGCCTTACCGATTACGCGGTCACAGTGGTCTCGCTGGTCGGTATTTCTCTGCCGACCTTCTTTGTGGCGACGCTTCTTAAGATGGTGTTCGGCGTGTGGATCAAAGGGGCGGACGGTATGCCGCTTCTCGATATCAGCGGTATGCAGAGCCGGAATTTTCTCAGCCTGTCTCCCTTGGGGCAAAAGCTTGATATCGCCAAGCATTTTATTCTTCCCGTATTAACTTTGACGATTGTCAGCATAGGCGGTCTGATGCGTTATACGCGAGCCAATATGTTGGAGGTGCTCAACGCCGATTATATCAGAACGGCGCGGGCCAAGGGTCTTTCGGAGCAGAAGGTTATCGGGTACCATGCCTTCCGCAACACACTGATTCCGATTGTCACCATCCTCGGCGGTTCGCTTCCCGGACTCTTTGCGGGAGCGCTCATCACCGAACAGCTGTTTTCAGTAACCGGTATCGGGTTTGTCTCGTACCAGTCGATGGTGCGCGGCGATATTCCGTTTACCATGTTTTATCTCGCCTTTATGGCGATTCTTACGCTTCTCGGCACATTGATTTCCGATATTCTCTACGCGGTGGTTGACCCGCGTGTCAGAGTACACTAAAGAGGTGCGGCATGGAAAACAAAAATTTTAATGAAGTGCTTAAAGCACGCGAAGCGGCGGAACAAGCCAAAAAGATCAATCGTGCCGATGGTTCGGAAGACAGCGAACCTATTGCGCTGGATGATTCCCAGCGCGTCAAGGTGCTCAGCCCCGGACGTCTCGTTTTCAACCGTTTTATCCGCAACAAACTCGCGATTGTCGGTTCGGCGATTCTGATCTTCATGTTCCTGTTTTCGTTCCTGTTTCCTGTATTTTACAAATACGGACAGACCGATATTTTTTACAAATACGATACGCTGATGACCAACTACGCCAGTGCGTCCAAAAGAGACAGCTATTCCAGCTACGCGGTGGATAAGGATCACACAGTCAACAGCACCATAAAGAATATGATGACTTCCTATATCCTTAAGATGGAGCAGGAAGACGCGCAAAAAAGAGAGATCACGGATGATGAGTCCGGTCTGGTCTATAACCTTAACAAGCTGGGCAGCGATGTGTATGAGTTGACCGGTGTTTCCGCCGATGAAGTGGGTACGCTGACCGGATTTACACAGATCGGCGTTTTCAATCCCGGAACCGGCGCCGCCAGTCCTGTCGAGGGGCAGACGATCAGTCCCGCGGTTGCCCGTGAAGCGGCCGCTTCTCTTGAATCCGGTGACTCGGCATTTGAGGTGGGCGGACAGGTGTATTCCATCAGTTCCACAGGCAAAAAGAATCTGTATAACATCTACGCGCTTTCCAAGGCGGAACTCACTATGAGCGACGGCAGCAAAACCGATGCCGCGCTTCGCACCGCCGTGCTGCATGGTCTTGCCGCGGGTAAATTCACCTATGACGGTTCCGACTACGGTGTGCAGAAGACCTCGTCCGACCAATTCACTGTGTATCGTTACAGTGACGCTTCGGCTCTTCTGGTCATCAGCAAGCTGGTGTTCAACGCGTATCAGACCGGCGCCGAGTTTTCCGATGAATTCAAGGCGGCGGCGCTGCAGGCGCTTTACACCGACGGAAGCTTTGACTATGAGGGCGTCGCCTATACCGTTGCCAAGCAGAATGACGACTTCGTGATCGCCGACGCCAATGGCGAGGTGGCGGAGCTGAGCGGCTACAGCGTTCGCCGTTACAGCGGTGAGGACACGCTTTCCATCGAATTCAAGCGAACGGTGGAGCAGGAGATCGAGAAGCTCGAGGCAGCCGGTCAGAAGTCCGGCACCTTTGTCTATCCTCTGCCGCTCATGGACGAGAAGGGACGCTATGTGCAGAATGACGACGGCAGCTACACGATGGAGGATTCCGAAATCACCATCGAACGCAAGGAAGGGCAGTATGTCCTGAAATGCGAGCAGACCACCCATCTGATCGACATTTACGCGCCCGCCTCCAAAGAACATATCTTCGGCACCGACGCCGACGGCATGGATATTCTGGCGCGCATGATGTACGGCGGACGCATTTCCCTGATGGTGGGCTTCATCGTCGTGATCCTGGAAGTGCTTTTCGGCGTGATTCTGGGCGGTCTGGCAGGCTTCTTCAGCGGCTGGGTGGATACGCTGATCATGCGTCTGGTGGATATTTTCAACTGCATTCCCACCATGCCGATTCTCATTATTCTCGGCGCGATTTTTGACGACCAGAAGCTTACCTCGTATATTCGTCTGATGTGGATGATGGCGGTGCTGGGCTTCCTCGGATGGGCAGGCGTGGCGCGTCTGGTGCGCGGACAGATTCTGTCCCTGCGCGAGCAGGAATTCATGACCGCCGCCGAAGCGACGGGTCTTTCCACCTCCCGCCGCATCTTCCGCCATCTGGTGCCGAATGTCATTCCGCAGCTCATTGTCAACGCCACGATGGGTCTGGGTTCGGTCATTATCTATGAATCCACCCTTTCCTTCCTCGGACTGGGCGTGAAGCACCCGCTGGCAACCTGGGGTACGATGATTAACTCGGTCACTTCTTCCAACGAAAACATGATCCGGTACGCCTATATCTGGATCCCTGTCGGTATGCTGATCTGCCTGACCGTTATCGCCTTCAACTTTGTCGGCGACGGTCTGCGCGACGCATTTGACCCGAAGATGAAATAAGGAGGCGGAAAAAATGAGTGAAAAACCGAAAAAAATCAAAACCGATAAAAAGAGCTCAAAATCCGGTTCCTACATCAGCGGCAGCGAGTCCCGGAGAATCATACGTTTTAACCGCAAGCTGACCCGCAAACTGGAGAAACAGCGCAAAGAGAGCGTCGGGCATCCCGAAAAATATGAAACCAAGATGCGCGACGAAAACAATATCGTCGAATTTGACAACGTCTGCACCTACTTCTTCACCGATATCGGCACTGTCAAGGCGGTGGACTGCATTTCCTTTGAGATTCCGAGAGGAAAAACGGTGGGCGTGGTCGGTGAATCCGGCTGCGGCAAATCGGTCACTTCTCTTTCTCTCATGCAGTTGCTGCAGCGTCCGCAGGGACAGACGGTGGGCGGCGAAATCCGCTTTAATACGGGCGAAAAAGCCATCAACATCGTCAACGCTCCGACGGAAGTGATGCAGGATATTCGCGGCAACCGTATGTCCATGATTTTCCAGGAGCCGATGACCAGTCTCAATCCGGTCTTTCGCATCGGACAGCAGCTTGACGAAGTCATGGAGCTGCACAGCGAGATTCTCTTTGGCGAGGAGAAGAAGGAGAAAAACGGCAAGGTCAAGCTCACCAAAGAAGAGAAAAAGAACCGCGCGGAAATCATCAAAAAGCATTCCATTGAAATGCTCGATATGGTGGGCATTGCCAACAGCAAGGGCGTTTATGATATGTATCCCCATGAGCTTTCGGGCGGTATGCGGCAGCGCGTCATGATCGCCATGGCGCTGTCCTGCAATCCCGAGCTGATTATCGCCGACGAACCCACCACAGCGCTCGATGTGACCATTCAGGCGCAGATTCTCGATCTTCTCAAAAACCTGAAATCCAAGATCGGCAGCTCGATCATGCTGATTACCCACGACCTCGGCGTTGTGGCGGATATGGCGGATTATGTGGTGGTCATGTACGCGGGGCGCGTCGTGGAAAAGGGGCTGAGCCGCGACATCTTCCACAATCCCTGTCATCCCTACACCATCGGTCTGATGAAATCCAAGCCGGTGGTGGGCAAGAAGGTGGATTCGCTCTACAACATTCCCGGCAGCGTTCCCAATCCTGTGGAAATGCCCGACTACTGCTACTTCCGCGACCGCTGCGAATCCTGCTGTGAGAAATGTTCGGGGCAATATCCGCCGATGTACAAGATCAGCGACACCCATTATGTCGCCTGCTGGCGGTACGCCGAGCAGGGTGAGGTCGCGGAGCAACCCAAATCTGTGAATGTGGAGGAACTGTAATATGAGCAGCAGCAGTATTAAAGAAGAAATGAAAGCCGGCACCGCAGACGTATCCTCCTACGTTCATGACGACGACCTGCTGGTGGTAAAACACCTGAAAAAATATTTCCCTATCAAGTCTTCCTTTTTCCGCATGACGATCGGCAATGTCAAGGCGGTGGACGACGTATCCTTCTCCATCAAACGCGGCACCACGATGGGACTGGTGGGCGAGTCCGGCTGTGGTAAATCCACCATCGGGCGCACGATCCTGCGTTTGCAGGACAAGACGGCGGGCGAGGTTTATTTCAACGGCATGGATATTTTCTCGCTGTCCCATGAGGAACTGCGTAAAATGCGCCCGAAAATTCAGATCATCTTCCAGGATCCCTATTCCAGCCTGTCGCCCCGCCTGCCGGTCGGCGAGATTATCGGCGAAGCGGTGAGAGAACACGGCATTGTTCCCGAAGAGGAATTTGACGACTACATCACCCGGATTATGAAGGCCTGCGGATTGCAGGAATATCACAAGCAGCGCTATCCGCACGAATTTTCCGGCGGTCAGCGGCAGAGAATCTGTATCGCGCGCGCCATTGCGCTCAATCCCGAATTTGTCCTGTGCGATGAACCGGTGTCCGCGCTGGATGTTTCGATTCAGGCGCAGATCATCAATCTTCTCAAGGAATTGCAGAAGGAATTCGGCATCACCTATCTTTTCATCTCCCACGATCTGTCGGTGGTGCAGCACATTTCCGACACCGTCGGCGTGATGTATCTCGGTTCCATGGCGGAGCTGGCGGAGACAGACGAGCTGTTTGACGACCCGCTCCACCCCTATACGCAGGCGCTCTTTTCCGCGATTCCCATTCCCGACCCCGACGCGAAGATCAACCGCGTCATTCTCGAGGGCAGCATTCCTTCCCCCGCCAATCCCCCCAAGGGCTGCAAATTCCACACGCGCTGCTCCAAGTGCATGGAGGTTTGCAAGAACGAATGTCCCGAATTCCGCGAGGTCAAGCCGGGTCATTTTGTCGCCTGCCATTTGTACGACGGCAAATAATGTCGCCGCAGGAGGGATTTGCTTGAAAAAAAAGCGCGAAAAGTTTGTTGACGACGGGCGCACCGTCGCTAATATGAACGTAGAGGGTATGCCGTGGTATGATCGCAAGACGGAAGAACTGAAAAAAAGGAACGCCTCGCAGAGCGAGCTTCCCGCGCTCGACCGCAAGGGACGGCTCGCGCTGATGGGAGGGGTGATCGCCGCGGGACTGCTGATCGGAGCGGTGTTCGCGGCAGTCATGTTCCTGTTTCTTCTCTTCTGTGTCAAGGTATGGTTTGCCTGAGCGTGCTTTATGTGAGAACGGATGAAAACATCTCCCCCTTGCCTCCGATAAATCCGGCGCAAGGGGGAGATATGGTTTTAGCTGTATTAAATATTCTCCCACAAAAAGGGGAATCCTATTTTATCAGACAACAGGAGGTTGACACCTATGCAAAAATTTAAAGATTTACCGTATGAGCGCCCGGATGTAAACCGGGTGATGCAGGAGCTGCAGGCATGCATCGAAAAATTTGCCGGTGCCGCCGATTTTGAGCAGGCACACGCGGCGTTTTCAGAGCGCGCGCAGATCATGAGCCATGTGGAGACGATGCACACCATCGCCTATATCCGCAATACGGTCAACATGAAGGATGCATTTTATGACGGCGAGATCGCGTTTTTCAACGAGACGATACCGCAGCTTACCCCCGTGGAGCAGCAATGGCTGGGTGAAATCGTGAAAAGCCCCTTCCGCCCCGAACTGGAAAAGCGGTACGGCAGCCACTATTTCAAGAGCGCCGAAATGCAGCTGAAACTGACCGATCCCGCCATCATTCCCGAAATGATCGAGGAAAACAACCTTTCCACCGAATACGCCAAGACCGCCGCGGCGTGTTCCGTGGAGTTTATGGGGGAGACCTGTAATTTTTACGGTCTGCTGCGCCATATGCAGGCGACCGACCGTCAGGAGCGCAAAAACGCCTTTCTGGCATGGGCGAAGCTGTATGAGGAAGTGGCGCCCACGCTCGAGGAGCAGTATGGCAAGCTGGTCAGGCTGCGCTGCACCATGGCGAAAAAATTAGGCTTTGACAGCTATATCGACTATGTTTATCCTCTGCGCGGTCGCTATGATTACACCGCCAAGGAAGCGGCAGCGTTTCGCGAGGCGGTGCGCAAATATATCACCCCCGTCTGCGACAGGATGTACCGCGAGCAGGCGGAGCGCCTCGGTGTAGACAAACTGCATCTGTACGACGAACAGCTCGTATTCCCCGACGGCAACGCACTGCCGATCGGCACACCCGAGGAGCTGGTGGAAAAGGCGCGGCGGATGTACAGCGACCTCTCGCCGGAAACCAAGGAATTTTTTGATTTTATGGCGGAGCATGAGCTGTTTGATCTGGTGACGCGCGAAAACAAGCACCTCGGCGGCTATTGCACCTGGCTGACGGATGAAAAGGCGCCCTTTATCTTCTCCAATTTCAACGGCACTTCCGCCGACGTGAATGTGCTGACCCATGAAGCGGGACACGCCTTTGAGTTCTATTACGCCGTGCGACGTCTGCCGCTGGCGGAACTCTCCGGCTCTACCAGCGAGATCAACGAGATTCATTCCATGACGATGGAGCATTTTGCCTATCCCTACATGGAGAGCTTCTTTGGGGACAAGGCGGATAAATACCGCTTTGCCCACTTCACCGAGGCGCTCAAAACCATCCCTTATCTCGTGTCGGTGGATGAATTCCAGCACCGCGTCTTTGAGCATCCCGAGGCGGGACCCGCCGACTGGCGGCGCTTCTGGCGGGAAATCGAGCGCAAATATATGCCGTGGCGCGACTACGACGGCAACGAATTCCTTGAAAGCGGCGGTTACTGGATGCAGAAGCAGCACATTTTCCTCTATCCTTTCTACTACATCGACTATGCGCTGGCACAGATGGGCGCGTTCTCGCTCTTCCGCAGACAGGTGGAGAGCGGTGATGCGTGGGAGCATTACCTGACACTCTGCTCCATCGGCGGTATGTACGGCTATTTTGAAACCCTCGGCCGCGCCGAAATTCCCGTGCCGCTCAATGAGGAGGTAGTCAAGGGCAACGCGGCGTTTGCGGCAGACTACGCCAAGGTACTCCGGGAACGGGCGGAAAAAGAATAGTGGTCAGTGGTTAGTGATTAGTGGTTAGTGGTTAGTGCTTTTACAATCGTTTTCAGTGATAAAAGAGGGGTCTGCCTCACATCGTTCTGATGTGCGACAGCCCCTTTTTTTTTGACGGACAAAGATCCATAACTGCACTATCCGTCTTCCGTTTCAGCCTGTTGATAGGCTTCATAGAAGCGGAAAAACAAGTCCCAGAATTCCGTATCATAGAGGACAAATCCGTTTTCATGCTCCCGTCTTTTTTCAATCATACAAGTGAGCGCGCCGTAGTCCTCTATCAGCTCTTTGCGGCAGGCAATGGTGGCGAGATGCAGATTGGCCAGCTCGTTGCACAGAAAGTGCATTGCCGTCCGCATTTGTCGGTAGTCGCCGAAGCGCACCCGATTAACGCGGAGCTGAGGACGACCGGACATTCGCTTTCCGAGAAGGTCATCGAGGCAGTCGTATTTCCAGCCGAAATAAAGCGTTGACACATTTTCCCAGAATACCTTTTCCGAGATTGTTTTCAGCTTGTTGTCCCGCTCCTCGTCGGGCAGGTTCATGACGTTGATTTTCCGTCTGATCTGTTCGTAAATTGTCATATTGCTTTCCAGCTCTTTGGGGGATAATTCAATAAGGGTAAAGGCCATAAGCCGGGCGTCTCCTTTCTTTGTTATTCATTTTTCAGTCTTGCGTTTTTCTTATTCATTTAGCGAATGAATCTGTCTGCTAACGGCTAACGGCTAACGGCTCCCCACTTAATCGTCCTCGTAGCCGAATAACTCCTGGAATTTGCGGTTCAATTCTTCCCCTATCTCCGTTTCCTCGTCTTCCGGCGTTTCTTCAAACTTATATTCGGGATCGGTCAGCCAGTGAAAGCGGTTGTTCAGATGTTCCATATTGAACAGGGGAGAGGCAGTCTGCCGCTGGGGCAGCGCGGGAAGAGGATAGTCTTCCGGATGAAAGGGATATTCGGAAATATCGGCGAGATGCGTGATGTAGGGGTAGCAGGAGCCGGTCAGAATGAGCGCTTCGCCCTTCTCCTTGTTCTTTAATCTTTGCAGGCGGGAAGGGGATATGAGGAAGTTTCCTATCTGATCTCTGCCGCACAGCTCCGCGATGCGCTGGAGAAGCGGCAGCTCGCGGGAGTTGAGAAAAATGGTGTTGCCCATGTTGCCCAATATGGTTTCCGCGTCGTCCTTGTAAGTAGCCGTGAGCTGATGCAGACTCTGGATAAAGAGGGTGAACCGGATATTGCGGGAACGGGCCGCCGTAATCGCCGACGGAAAATCCTTAATGTGCGGGAGCTGCGCGAACTCATCGAGTATGAAGTTCACGCGGATATTCAGACGGCGTTCCGGACTGTTGGTGGCGTGAGAAATCAAAATAGAATAAGCCTGATGCACAAAGGTGGAAATCAGCGGCGCGTAGGTGGTTTTTTCATCCGGTGTGATGATGTAGAGGATGGTTTTCTCCTCTCCGAAAGAGGCGATGTCAAAATCGGAGCCGGAAAACACCTCCGTGATGTTAGGCTGTGCGGCGAAAAGACGCAGCTTGCTGTCGAGAGCGGAAATGATGCTGGTGCGGGTGCGCTCCGGCGCCGTGAGAACCGCGTTCAGATTGGAGTAGATGTAGGAGTCGCGCGGCAGCTCGCGATTGAGGTCATAAATGGCGCCGTATCCTTCCAGATCAAATCCCGCGCTGCGCAGATACAGGAGAGACTTGACCGTCGCTTCCTCCCGGTCGGAGCAAAAGAGGATCAGGTCGCAAAGTCCCATCGCGAGACGCATGGACATATCATCCCAATAACGGTCTGTGGTGCATATATCGACAAACAGATCGTCAATGAAATCGTTTATCATTTCATGGGAGTGGTCGATATCGCGTTCTTCGTGAAGCAGCCGCCAGGGTTCGTAAAAGGGATTCCAGCGGTGCGAGTGATTCGGGTCGCGCAGGTTCAGCACATAGATGCGGTAGTCGTTGGCTTTGGCGTAGCCGCTGGTCATGGCGTAGATTTCGCCCTTGAAGTCTGTGACAACCATCGACTCCCCCGCCTTGATGTGAAGCAGCGTCTGCGGCAGCACGATGTTGCGGGTCTTTTTGGAGCCGCTCTGTCCGATAGCCACAGAATGGCTGTCGGACACATCCATCAGCACGGTCTGACCGTCGCTGATGCAGGGAATGCCCGCCGCGGAAAGCCTGTCGCTTTCAAAATCGACCTTTACCAGCGTTTCTTCGATTTCCTCCGGCTCCGCCCAGCGAGATTCCGAGACGATATTGTCGTACTTATCATAATAGGAACTGTAAAGCCTCTTATTGTCTTTCATTTGCTGCACC
The DNA here is from genome assembly GCA_902762395.1 of uncultured Ruminococcus sp. Classification (GTDB taxonomy): domain Bacteria; phylum Bacillota; class Clostridia; order Oscillospirales; family Acutalibacteraceae; genus RUG762. The sequence continues at coordinate 1,582 of CACWOA010000012.1, read as the reverse complement.
CCCACTGAATCCGATTGTAATTTTGTTCCCCGCACCGGTTCTTCTGGACATCCACTCGCCGTCCGGCGCGTAATCCGCCAGATGTTCGGCGGAGATTTTTTTGATATTGACCGTATCGCAGGCAATGGCTACCGCAAGGGCATTGAGTTCGCGAAGTCCCGCAAAGTCCTCTTGCTCCGCCAGTATTTCCAATGACCGGGAGAGAAGTCTGACCGCGTCGGGCGTGAGGCTGTGTCCTGCCGTAGTGAGCTTGTCCTTGATGGTTTTCAGCAGCAGATCCGCGGTGGGACCTGCGACGTTGGCGGCGATGGTGTACATCCATCTGTTGCATTCCACGATCAGGGGATGCGCCAGATGGGGATCCTTCACCGTAACGCTGATGATGAAGAAAATTTCATCGGAATAGTCGTGTATGTACGCCAGCACGTCCGACACGCGCTGGTCATCCATGTGTTCGAGCCACTGGGTCATATCCATCCGCACGATACCGCCGAAGCGGTTGCGGCAGCCCGCAAACTGACGAAGACACCCCAGCATATGGGTGAACGAGGAAAATTTGGGCGGATCTTCATACCGCATCAGCACGTTCATCCAGCGTTTATCGCCGGTAAAACGGACGAGCGACGCCTTTTCCATATCGTCGCAAAGATTGTCCATGACGGGTTCAATCTCCACCGAAGGGGGAAGGGTGGCGATCACGGGCGGCATAGGGGCATCGTTTCCGAAGCATATGGCGGCGCGCATAACGGCGCTTTGCAATTCGGGAATGGCATCCAATGAAGTCAGATTTGCTTTCATAAAAATCTACTCTCCTTCTTTCGTATTGATATCTGTTGAATAAGCGTATGGATAAAAACCGAGAATAAAACCGTACACCGCGAAGACAACCGCGAACCGCACCACCCAGACGAGGGCGACCGCGATAACCGGCGCGGCGAGATAGACACCTCGGCAGCCGGCAATCATGAGCGCGGTGCCGATCAGTCCGGTGAGAAATGTCTGCATCCTTGTGATGAACCATACGGCGAAGATGGTGAAGAAGGTCATGCAGACAGTGAGGACAATGTTCTGAAAAACTTTCATAATAAAAACCTTCCTTTCCGTGGGTGACAGACGGTGGGATTACACGTCGCTCCGGCGTGAATCAATCGCAAACTGGCTGGCGTCCGCCCAGTCCCGGCAGAAACGCTCCGCTTCCTCCTGACTGCGGATGGTTCCGTTGCGGGCGATGAAGCGGCGCCCGGTTTCATGCTCCATGAAGTAACCGGCGACGCCCCAGGAGGGGCTTCTTCCGAGGAGAAAGGGTACCTGCCGGATGTAGCAACGGTAACTGCCGTCTCTCTGGCGCTCGATGTCAAAGACATAGGCGTGATCCTGATGGGAAAACCGCGTTTTCGCATCGTAACGAAGGACGACGTGCTTCTTTCCGGTCATTACCGTTCACCTCCCGCGAGGGACTGCATCACATAGCCCTGCGTCAGCTGCTCGCCGGTCAGCTCGCCCACGATCTTGCGGTCGCGCATGACGATCAGCCGGGAGCAGGTGCGCAGCATTTCCTCGATCTCCGAGGAAATGAACGTGA